>DAORKK010000031.1:0-27459 GCA_035439525.1 Chitinophagaceae bacterium | reverse complement strand
ATACAGAAAATAGAAAAAGGGGTCAAGAACCGGCGGAAAGGAAAACCGGTCCGCTTTGTATACGACCGTGAAATGGACCCGGGTTTGCTGGAATACCTGGTACGCCGGCTCAATCTGTCGAAAAAAGACAACCTGATACCCGGAGGCCGGATTCACAATTTCAGGCATTTCATGGATTTTCCGGACGAAGTATTCAGTGAGAAACGGAAACGCAATAAGCCGTTTGATCACCCCCTGATGACCGAACGGAGGGTGTCGGACCTGATCCAGGAAAAAGATATCCTGCTGCACTTCCCATACCACTCTTTTACTCCGCTGATCGATCTGCTGCGGGAAGCCGCGTTTGATCCGGAAGTAACCACCATCAAAATCACCTGTTACCGGCTTGCTTCCCAGTCAAAAATCATCAATGCCCTGATCAATGCTGTCAGGAATGGGAAAGAAGTAATTGTCATGATCGAACTGAGAGCCCGGTTTGAAGAAGAAGCGAATATAGAATGGAAGAACAGGCTGGAGGAAGAAGGTGCCCGTGTACTGGTGGAAATACCACATCTGAAAGTGCATTCCAAACTCTGCCTGATCCGTAAACGGACAAAAACCAATACAATACTTCAATACGGTTTTGTAAGTACCGGTAACCTCAATGAGAAAACGGCCCGTATCTATGCCGATCATTGCCTGCTTACATCCAACGCGAAGATCATGGGCGATGTGAACCGGATCTTTCATTTCCTCGAACAACCCAAAACCGGGCTTCACTTTCTGAAGGATTGCCGCTATGTACTGCCCAGCCCGCATTTCGTAAAAAAGGAAATGCTCCGCCTTATAGAGGAGGAGATCAAACAGGCCCGGAAAAAGAAACCAGCGTCCATTATTTTAAAAATGAATTCGCTGTCGGATGAGATACTGATCGCCAAACTGGAAGATGCGGCTAAAGCCGGTGTGGAGATCCGGCTCATTGTCCGGGGTATTTTCTGTTTGTATTCGGAAAACAAGAAATACCTGTCGCCGATCCGTGCCATCAGTATTGTGGATGAATACCTCGAACATGCAAGGGTGTGGGTATTTCACAATAAAGGTAAACAGAAAGTTTACCTATCTTCGGCCGACTGGATGTTACGGAACCTGGAACATCGCGTGGAAGCCACCTGCCCGGTCTGGCATCCGGAATTGAAACAGGAACTGATCGACATCCTGAATATCCAGCTGGGCGATAATGTGAAAGCGAGACGCTTGGATAATGAACTCAGCAATGAATATATAAGAACGGAAAAAAAGAAAGTACGGTCGCAGGTGGAAACCTATAAATTCCTGCATAAAAAAACACTGACCCAAATTGAGACTGGCCGCCATTGATATCGGGAGTAATGCAGCAAGGCTGTTGATCACTGAAGTGACAGATGGCCCGCAAGGGAATACTGAATTTATAAAAACCATGCTGGTCCGGGTACCCCTCCGGCTCGGTTTTGATGTCTTCGATAAAGGGGAAATTTCTGCCGGTAAGGTTGAGAAAATCATAAAAACCATCAAATCATACCGGTTGCTACTGGACGTGTATGAAGTAAAGCATTTCAAAGCCTGCGCCACATCCGCCATGCGGGATGCCACAAACGGGCCGGCCATCATCAAACAGGTAAAGGCAGAAACCGGTCTCGACATCGAGATCATCAGCGGGGACCAGGAAGCTTCCCTTATTTACGAAAATCATGTGGCGGAAAATATGGCCAACGATGAATCCTATCTCTATATTGATGTGGGGGGCGGCAGCACGGAGCTTACGTTTTTCAGCGATGGTAAACTGATTTTCAAAAAATCATTCAATATCGGTACGATCCGGATGCTCAAAAACCAGGTGACCGAATCCACCTGGGATGAACTGAAGGAATATATCCGGACAAAAACAAAAGGGTATCACCATGTCACGGCAATCGGAACCGGAGGCAATATCAATAAAGTTTTCTCCCTGTCAAAAAAGAAAGACGGAAAGCCCCTTCACCTGGACCTGCTCCGGGATTACTACAAAGAATTCAGCAACCTGACCCTCTTCCAGCGGATCAGCCTGCATAAGCTCCGGGAAGACCGGGCCGATGTGATTGTGCCGGCATTATTGATTTATATAAATATTATGCGATGGGCTGATGCAGAAGAGATCTATGTTCCTAAAATCGGTCTGGCCGACGGGTTGATTCAAAACCTGTACGAAGAGATCAGGCTTCGTGAAATGGAAGTATAATCTTAATTCAATTTAATTTTCCCATATGTCATCCGTGAAAAAAGAAGTAAAGCGTGTCACCACGCATACGTTGCAGAAGATGAAGGCCGCTGGTGAGAAAATTTCCATGCTGACCGCCTATGATTATTCGTTTGCCCGTATTATAGATGGCGCAGGGATTGATGTCATACTGGTTGGTGATTCGGCATCCAATGTAATGGCCGGGCATGAAACCACCCTGCCGGTAACCCTTGACCAGATGATCTATCATGCGTCTTCGGTGATCCGTGGTATTGAAAGATGTTTTGTAGTGGTAGACCTCCCGTTCGGCTCTTACCAGTCCAACTCTGAAATCGCACTGGCCTCGGCAATCCGGATTATGAAAGAAACCGGTGCACATGCTGTCAAACTGGAAGGGGGAGCTGAAGTTACCGATTCGATAAAAAAAATAGTATCAGCCGGCATACCCGTAATGGGACATCTCGGGCTGATGCCGCAATCCATTTATAAATTCGGTACTTACGAAGTACGGGCCAGGGAAGAAAAGGAAGCCGGCATACTCAGTCAGGATGCCCTGGCACTGCAGGAAGCCGGCTGTTTTGCCCTTGTATTGGAGAAAATACCTGCGGAACTGGCAGCAACCGTTTCAGCAGGTCTGACCATACCCACCATTGGTATTGGTGCGGGTAACGGCTGTGACGGCCAGGTATTGGTTATGCACGATATGCTGGGTATCAACACGGAATTCAAACCCCGGTTTCTCCGTCAATACCTGAATATAGCCGAACAGGCAACCAGTGCCGTACAACAATATATCCGCGATGTGAAATCCGGAGATTTCCCCAATGAACAGGAACAATACTGACGAATTGTAGTGCATTTGTCAAACGTTCATTTTTTCACCGGTCAGATGACCGGTCACCTTAATTTTGCGCAAAACCAACCAATGAGCACCCTGCGTACCGGATTATTCAGCTTGTTCCTTCTTATCACAGGCCTTGCCTCAGCCCAGGACTCCACCCTCCTGCTCAGTAATGTAGTGGTAACCGCCACTCAGTCGGCTCAGCAACAGAAAGAAAGCGGCCGGAATATCGTGTCCATTAACGGAGCTGCTTTTAACGCGCTGCCGGTTCAATCAGTGGATGACCTGTTACGTTACCTGCCGGGTATTGAAGTACAGCAACGTGGTCCGCAGGGAGCACAGGCCGATATCACCATCCGGGGCGGTACCTTTCAACAGGTACTTGTGATTATTGATGGCATGAAACTGAATGATCCGCTCACCGGTCATTTTAATCTGTATATCCCCATACACCCCGCCGATATTGAACGGGTGGAAATCTTAAAAGGAGCTGCCGCTGCCGTCTGGGGTTCAGAAGCAGTGGGTGGTGTTGTGAATATTATCAGCAAAACATTTGCAGGGAAAAAATACAGTAATGAATTCCGGGGAAAATTGGTGGCCGGAGAATACGGTCTCCTCAATACGGATTTATACGGACGCCTGACTAAAGGCCAAAACAGTATCAGCGGCGGGTTATTCAGTAATAACAGCAACGGACAGGTCCTTCGCGGTACAAAAGGATTTTTTAATCTGCATACGGCCAATCTTTCTTTTACGCGTCAACTGGCTTCAAACTGGCGGCTCAGTATCCGTACGGCAGCCGATTTCAGGAAATTCAATGCGCAGAATTTTTATACCAGTTTTACCAGCGACACGGCCAATGAAAAAGTAAACAGTGCCTGGATACAGGCCGCGTTGCAAAAAAAATACCTGAAAGGTCAGCTGCAAATAGATGCGGTCTATAAAAAACTACGGGATCAGTACTGGTTTCGTCCGGCGGCAGTACCCAATGATAACCGGGCAGGATTTTATGCCAGCCAGGTTTATTTTACCGGACAAATTGATGCCCAAAACGGGTTTACAGTCGGCGCACAAAATTCACTGAAGTTTATAAAATCCAATGACCGGGGTGAACATTCATTATGGCATGGGGCGGTATATGGCATACTCCGCCATCACCCGGGTAAAAAATGGTATATCAATGAAAGTCTGCGGTTCGATTGGGATGAAAGTTATGGATGGGTACTCGTGCCACAACTGAATATGGCACTGAACCTGGATAAATTTACCGTACGCGGTTCAGCCGGGAAATCTTTCCGGGACGCGGATTTTACAGAACGGTATAATAATTATAATAAAAGCTTAGTGACCAGCGGGCGCATTGGTAATCCGGGATTAAAAGCAGAAAAAGCCTGGAATGTGGAAATGGGGTTTGATTATAATTTTTCATCCCGTTTCCGGATCAGCACGGGTATTTTTTACAGGGATCACCAGGACCTGATTGACTGGGCGAATACGGCCTATGCCGATATGCCAAGGAAAGATAACCTGGTTCCTTCGGGCAGCTATGCATTGGCGAAAAATGTGGAATATATTCATACCAGCGGCCTGGAACTGGATATGATGTATAATGAAAAAACAGGCCCGCACAGTCAGATGTTGGCTATGATAGGGCTTACCTGGCTGAAATCGGTTAATGATGACCCTGTACCCTCTTTATATATTTCTTCCCATGCCCGGTTTTTGCTGAACTATTCCATTGCATGGACCATAAAACGATTCGGTATCTCCATGACCGGTTTGTATAAAGAACGGGCGGAACAGTTATCCGGCCCGTTAAATGCAAAACTTTCCCCCTCCTTTTTCCTGATGAATTTGAAAGCCGGCTGGCAGTTTATACCGGTAAAAGCCCGTGTTTTTTTACAGGCCGATAATTTATTCAACAGCTCATACAGTGATTTACTTGGCGCACAAATGCCCGGCCGATGGTTATCAGGCGGAATTGAAATAGCTTTGTGATTCTTAAAACATGCATATGGAATTTTTGAAAGCCTTACAGATCGGAACAACCAACCCTGGTGTAAGTACAGGTACCCAGTGGATCAGTTCCGCAGGCGAAACGATTGATTCGTATTCTCCGGTTGATGGAAAAAAAATCGCATCGGTGACAGCAGCCGATAAACAAGCGTATGAAACCGTAATCAAACAGGCGGAAGAAGCATTCAAAGTCTGGCGGCTGGTACCGGCTCCTAAAAGAGGGGAAATTGTACGCCAGATCGGCGATGCCATTCGTGAACATAAAGAACCATTGGGAAAACTGGTTTCGTATGAAATGGGCAAGAGTCTGCAGGAGGGATATGGGGAAGTACAGGAAATGATCGACATCTGCGATTTTGCCGTTGGTCTCTCCAGGCAATTACATGGGTTAACCATGCACAGTGAACGGCCAGCGCACCGGATGTATGAGCAATACCATCCGTTAGGGATTGTTGGTATTATTTCCGCCTTTAATTTTCCGGTAGCCGTTTGGAGCTGGAACACCATGCTGGCCTGGGTATGCGGGGATGTATGCGTATGGAAACCTTCTGAAAAAGTTCCGCTTTGTGCCCTGGCTTGTCAGCATATTGTGGCTGATGTTTTCAGTAAGAATAATATACCGGAAGGCGTTTCCGGACTTATAGTTGGCGGTCGTGAAATCGGGGAATGGATGGCGGCAGATACCCGTGTACCGCTGATCTCTGCCACGGGATCCACCCGGATGGGTAAAGCTGTTGGCACAACGGTAGCTGCCAGATTAGGCCGATCCTTACTTGAACTGGGCGGCAACAATGCCATTATTATTTCTAAAGAAGCGGATCTGGATATTGCCATTCTGGGTGCTTTATTCGGAGCGGTGGGTACCGCCGGTCAGCGTTGTACCACCACCCGCCGGCTGATTATCCAGGAGGACGTTTATGAAACGGTCAAAAACAAACTGGTGGCGGCATACGGTCAGCTGAAAATCGGTGATCCGCTTGACCAGCAAAATCATGTGGGACCATTAATTGATAAAGACGCAGTACGAATGTACCTGGCCTCGATTGAGGCTTGTAAAAAAGAGGGAGGTCGTTTTGTGGTGGAAGGAACTGTACTTGAAGGGCCCGGGTATGAAAGCGGCTGCTATGTGAAACCATGTATTGCAGAAGCTGAACCCGGCTACCAGATAGTTCAACACGAAACTTTTGCTCCGATCCTTTACCTTTTAAAATACAAAACCATTGAAGAGGCCATTGCAATACAGAATGAAGTGCCCCAGGGACTCTCCTCTTCAATCATGACCCTGAACATGCGGGAGGCAGAACAATTCCTTTCACAATCGGGCAGCGACTGCGGAATTGCCAATGTCAATATCGGCACCAGCGGGGCTGAAATCGGCGGGGCATTTGGCGGCGAAAAGGAAACCGGAGGTGGACGGGAAAGTGGCAGTGATGCGTGGAAAGCCTATATGCGGCGGCAAACTAACACGATCAATTACAGTACATCCCTGCCCCTGGCACAAGGGATCCGGTTTGACTTATAGCAAGATCTCCACAGCTGTTGAAAACATTGAAAACCGGCATATTATGATATACCGGTTTTTTTGTAGACTTTTGTATTCAAACCCAATTATGCGACAATCAACGCCTATGAGAAAGATTACAGCATTCCTCTTTATCCTGCTTGGTTGCGGGCTTATTTCTGCCGCCCAGGTAAGAGTGGCTATTGTAGCCGGCGGACACCAGGCCACCGTAACAGAGGAAAACAATCTGCCCAACTGGAATGATATTAAGAATAACTATACCGGCCGGATCGGTTTCCATACCGGATTTTTGGCTGATATAGCGTTCTCCCCCAAATCAAAACTCTTTTTTCAGCCGGGCGTCATCTATTACAATAAGGGCCGCAAATATGCCCAGACCTTTGACCCACCGGTTGGAACAATGATCCGTCAGGAAAAGACACAGTATATCAATTATATTGATATCCCCCTGAACCTGGTATTGAAATTTGGCAAAAAAACCAAATTTGTGATTGGTGGCGGCCCCTATGGATCCTTTTTTTATAATGGAAAGGAAACCTCCCGTACTGAACAGAATACAGGCGTGGTGGACGCAGAAGAGAATAATGATCTGTCAGTTGGGAACCAGCAGGGTCAGTACCGGACCTATAATTATGGGGTAAACGGACTGATGGGTGTGGAATTTAAGGGCTTCTTTATTACAGCCAATTACAGCAAAGGGTTAAATGATTTTTATGAGTCCCCTTCTTACACCGGCACATTCCGCTATCAGACCATTGGTGGTACGATCGGTGTCTTTCTGGGTAAGACAGAAAAAATTGAAAAGAAAGTAAAAGACAAGGATAAGGATGGTATTGAAGACGATAAGGATAGTTGTCCGGATGAAGCCGGTACAGCAGCCACCAACGGATGTCCGGATAAAGACGCTGATGGCATAGCTGATAAAGACGACAAATGTCCGGATGTAGCCGGCCTTGTTAAATACAATGGTTGTCCGGTACCAGATACGGATAAAGATGGCATTAATGATGAAAATGATAAATGCCCTGCCGAATTTGGTGTGATCCGTTATGCAGGATGCCCGATTCCGGACACTGATGGGGATGGGGTGAATAATGAAGAAGATAAATGTCCGGAAATTAAAGGTACACGCCAGCATAATGGTTGTCCACCCGAAGAAGTTAAAGTGAAGAAGGAAATCGTGGAAAAAGTAAACTATGCCGCCAAGCGGATCCAGTTTAAACAGGCGGAAGCCACCCTGCTACCCAACTCACTGAAGGTTTTAGACGAGGTGGCCGGCATCCTGCAGGCCAACCCGGATATTAAGCTGTTGATTGAAGGGCATACGGCCAATAATGGCTATTTTGACGCCAATATGCGTTTATCCCAACAGCGGGCCGATAATGTAAAAGCTTATCTTGAAAAGAAAGGAATCAGTGCTGACAGGCTGACTGCTAAGGGCTTCGGACCGACACAACCCGTCAGTAAAGGGAAGACACCTGCTGAAATTGCCCAAAACCGCCGAGTGGAACTGAAACTGAGTTACTGATTGCCATCCGTGAATAAAATGCTAAAGCCCCGGGTTTCCGGGGCTTTATTTATGTAAAATGTATGAATGGTAATCATTATTTTTACGCCTTTCCCAAATTTGTAATATAAAATCTGATACATGTCATTAGTAGTAAAACGTACCTGCCTGCTCTTAACCGGTTTTATCCTTGTCATTGCGCTCCGGGCGCAAAACAGTGAGGTGCCTAAAGGCTGGCATATGCTGGATAAAACAGCCAGTGGATATTATGGAATAAGTACCGATAAAGCTTACCAGTTTGTCAAAACAAAAAAACTGAAAAGCAACACGGTGATTGTGGCGGTAATTGATTCCGGTATCGATACCCTGCATGAAGACCTGAAAGCCATATTATGGACTAACACAAAAGAAATACCCGGCAATGGGATTGACGATGATAAAAACGGCTATGTGGATGACATGCATGGCTGGAATTTTCTGGGTGGCCGGGACGGACAGAACGTGGAAAAAGATTCTTACGAAGCAGCCCGTGTTTATCATGGTTTCAGAACAAAGTATGAAGGGAAGGACGTAGATCCGAAAGAACTGAGTCCCGAAGAAGCAATAGAATTTGCCGAATGGAAGAGAGCACAGAAAGAAGTGGTCGGTGATAACAAGCAAAGCGGACTGGAAATCCTGGTGATGCGGAGAGCATATAACAATTTTGTAAAAGCTGACAGTGTGATCCGTAAAGCAATGGGAAAAGACAGCTATACCGGGAAGGAACTGGACAGTTTAAAGTCAGAAGACAATGCGGTGAAAAAAGCCAAGAACCTGATCTTCGGCCTCATGTCTTCCAATGATGCACTGGAAACGACCAATACGGAATTTCTCGAAGGATTCGGAGCGTTTGTGGAAGGCGAAGAAGCGAAAGCCAATGCGGCCAACACGCCGCCCCCATCCTACCGCAATGATGTGGTAAAAGATAATTATGAGGATTTAAACGACCGGTTTTATGGCAACAATAATGTTATGGTCAGTAATAAATCAGCCCTCCATGGTACCCACGTATCAGGCATTATTGCTGCTTCCCGGAAAAACGGAAAAGGCATGGATGGCATTGCCGACAATGTTCGTATCATGTCCTTAAGGGCCGTACCGGACGGGGATGAGCATGATAAAGATATTGCCCTGGCGATCCGCTATGCCGTGGATAATGGGGCAAGGGTAATCAACATGAGTTTTGGTAAAAGTTTCTCTCCCCAGAAAAAATGGGTGGATGATGCGGTTAAGTATGCCGAAGCAAAAGGAGTTTTGTTGGTTCATGCCGCCGGTAATGATGCTAAAAATCTTGATTCTTCTTTTAATTATCCTACTCCCCTCCTGCTCGATGGTACCCGTCCGAATAACTGGATCACTGTTGGTGCCAGTGGAGATCCGAAGGCTGGCGGACTTACGGCCAATTTTTCTAATTATGGAAAAAAAGAAGTGGATGTATTTGCCCCTGGGGTAAAAATTTATTCCACGGTACCGGGTGGAGATACCTACCAGAACCTCCAGGGAACAAGTATGGCTTCTCCTGTGGTAGCAGGTCTGGCCGCCTTTATCATGGAATATTATCCTGCGCTCAGCGCCCGCCAGGTTAAAATGGTAATTGAAAAATCAGCAAAAAAACCGGGCGAAAAAGTAAATAACCCGGGTACGGATACGGAAACGGATATGCAGGAACTGAGTAAAACCGGAGGCATCATCAATGCATATGATGCCATCAAACTCGCTTCCACTTTAAAAGGAGAGCGGAAACCGGCAAAGCCCGCTACAAAGGTGACACCGAAAAAGAAACAATAACGAACAGCGTGATAATAGTTAAAGCTGTCCCGAACGGGACAGCTTTTTTTTATCCCATAATTAGCAGAACTTGTATGCAGCTGAATGCCTGGACGACCGTAATTTTGACATAAATCGAAGCATGATCTCCTATAACCCCCGCGACTGGTTCACATTTATTATCCGTTTTCACAAAGCCGATACATTCAGGCAGTTGTTGCCGTTGATCATCGGGATCAGTATCTATACGGGGGCCGTCGCATGGCTGGAGATTTATTACTGGCAGTTGCCGGAGAAACATTATCTCCGGAATATACCGGTCATGCATACCCTCCTGGGATTTGCTATTTCGATGTTACTGGTATTCCGCACCAATACAGCATATGATCGCTGGTGGGAAGGCCGTAAACTATGGGGAGCGCTTGTCAACAACAGCCGGAACCTGGCCATGAAGCTGGAAACAATCCTGCCTTTGGATGATCGTAAGAACCGGGACTTCTTCCGGAAATCAATTTCCGCATTTGCAGTTGCATTACATCACCATCTGCATAAGGAACAAACCCGGATGGAATTATTTGAAGATGAGGAAAACCGGCATGTTTTCCAGGGGATAGACTGGGAAAAGCATGTGCCTAACCAGGTGGCACTGCTGATGCACCGGCAGGTACAGCAATTATACCGGGATGGCGTATTTACTGCGGAACATTTGCTATTCATCAATGCAGAATTACAATCCTTCACGGACATATGCGGTGCCTGCGAACGGATCAAGAATACACCAATCCCGTTTTCCTACAGTGTGTTTATTAAGAAATTCATCTTCTTCTATGTAATGACCCTCCCTTTTGGATTTGTTTTCCAGCTTGGTTTTTACGCCATCCCGGTAACCGCCTTTGTTTTTTATGTCCTGGCCAGTCTTGAACTGATTGCGGAAGAAATCGAGGACCCCTTTGGCGGGGATGCCAATGATGTACCTACAGAAACCCTTTCCCGGAATATTCACCGGCATGTGGGTGAACTTATATAGCCGTGTTTACGGTTACCCGAAACGACTATCCCGGGCCTGATGTAAGTAAAGACCCCTGTGCTTTTTTCTTTTTATACCAGCAACAGGCAACCTATCTTTCCGTTGAACGTTTATATCAATAAACCAGATAGAAAATGAAAAACCGGTATTTTATTATAGCTATTTGTCTCAGTGTATGTGCGTTTAATGCCTGTAGTAAAGAAAATGGGGGCAGTCCGAATACAGGAGGAGGCGCATTGGATTGTTCCACCGTTACCAATAAATCTTTTGTTGCAGATATCAATCCGGTCATACAATCGTCCTGTGCCACCACAACAGCCTGTCATGGTAGCGGAAGTTTAAATGGCCCCGGGGCATTGACGAGTTATCAGGCTGTATTTAATTCCAGGAACAGTATCCGCACAGCGGTTTCCTCAGGGGCTATGCCCAAAAACAGTTCGCTCAGCAACAGCCAGAAAAATTCGATTCTTTGCTGGATTGAAAGCGGGGCGTTTAATAACTGAAACCTTTTATCCAGATTTTATCCTTGAATACCCTGTAATGCCCATTCTATAATATATTTATGGAAAATACGGGATATGAAAAAAACGGGTCTTATCTGTTTCCTGTTCCTGGCGTATGTTGCCGGGGCACAAACAGGACTTTCTCCTTTAACAGTGGAAAAAATCATGCGGGATCCCCGCTGGATGGGCAGCTCCCCTTCCTCACCTTCATGGAGCAATGATGGCAAACGGATTTACTTTATGTGGAATCCGGATAAATCGCCAGCTGACTCTCTATACTATATCACGCTGACAGATAAGCAACCGGTTAAAGCTTCCGTTAAAGAAAAATCGGAGTATAACAGTACCGGAAATTATATTTATAACCAGGCTCGTACCGCTTATCTGTTTACCAAAAACGGAGATATTTTTTACACCGATGTTAAATCAGGCCGCGTGCGCCAGATTACTCAGACTGTCGATACAGAAAACAATCCACAGTTTGGTTTTAATGAGACCCGAATCATTTATACCCGTAATCAGAATTTATATGCCTGGGAGTTGTCCGGTGGAGAAACTGTTCAGCTGACCAATATCCGAACAGGCGAGTCCGCAAATACAACGGCTCCCGGCGGATTTCAACGTGGGGGATCAACTTCAGGCAACAGGGCCGCTTCCAATCCGCAGGAACAATGGTTGCAACAGGACCAGCTGAACTGGTTCCAGGTGCTGAAAGAACGAAAAAACAAACGTGAACTGGCTGAGGCCTATAACAAATCGGTACCTAAGGAGAAAGAATTACGCAGTATCAGCCTGGAAGATAAAATTTTGCAGGGTTTGTCCATCAGTCCTGACGGCCGGTTTATAAGCTATCGCCTCCAACGGTTAGCTGGCTCAAAATCCACTATAGTTCCCAGCTATGTTACGGAAACCGGCTTTACAACTGATATCACATCCCGTTCCAAAGTCGGCACACTTCAGGGCCTTAGTGAGCTGTATATTTATGACCGGGAAGCCGATACTATTTTCCAGGTACGTACTGACTCCATTCCCGGAATAAAAGACTTGCCGGACTATGTAAATGATTATCCGAAACAGCTGGAAGAGAAAAAAAAGAAGGCCGTTTTACGGGCGGTGAATTTCGGAAATCTAAGCTGGTCTCCAAAAGGCACTAATGCAGTACTGGAGATACGCTCACAGGATAATAAAGACAGGTGGCTGATGAAATTTGACCGGGAAACGGGAACCTTCAGTCTGCTGGACCGTCAGCGGGATGAAGCCTGGATCGGCGGACCGGGCACTGGCGGATTTGGCAATTCTTCCACTGGCTGGATTGATGATCAGCTTTTCTGGTTCAGATCAGAAGCAACCGGGTATTCGCATATATACATTGCAGATCTTCGTAACGGGGAGAAAAAAGCATTAACCACCGGAACATATGAAGTGCAACAAGCACAACTTTCCAAGGACAAAAAATATTTTTATATCACTACGAATGAAGTGCACCCGGGAGAACAGCATTTTTACCGGTTAAGCATTGCTGATGGAAAAAAGGAAAGGATCACAACCGCTACCGGTGCACACCAGGTACTCTTATCCCCGGATGAAAAATGGCTGGCCAGTCTGTATTCGTATTCCACCCAACCCTGGGAGCTGTTCCTGAAAGAAAATAAAGCCGGCAGTAAAGAAGTACAACTTACGTTTTCAGGAAAGAGTGAGGAGTTCAGATCCTATAACTGGAAAGACCCCGAAGTAGTTTCCTTCACAGCACGCGATGGGGCAACCGTATTTGCCCGTTTATACAAACCTGCGAATCCGCATCCCAATAAACCGGCCGTTTTGTTTGTACACGGAGCCGGTTACCTGCAGAATGCACATAAATGGTGGAGCAGTTATTTCAGGGAGTATATGTTCAATAACCTGCTGGCCGACCAGGGATATACCGTACTGGATATTGATTACCGCGGAAGTGCCGGATACGGACGTGACTGGAGAACCGGAATTTACCGCCATATGGGAGGCAAGGATTTGTCGGATCATGTGGATGCAGTTAATTATCTCGTAAAGAATCATGGCGTAAATCCGAAAAATGTCGGTCTTTATGGCGGCTCCTACGGAGGTTTTATCACCCTGATGGGGATGTTTAATGAGCCCGAAGTTTTTGCAGCCGGAGCTGCATTAAGACCGGTGACCGACTGGGCAAATTATAACCATGGATATACATCCAATATCCTGAACGAACCGTTTACAGACAGCCTGGCTTACCGGAGAAGTTCACCTTTTTACTTTGCAGAAGGGTTAAAGGGAAACCTGCTGATTTGCCATGGTATGGTGGATGTGAATGTACATTTCCAGGACGCGGTGAAATTGTCGCAACGGCTGATTGAACTCGGGAAAGACAATTGGGAACTGGCCGCCTACCCCATGGAAGATCATGGGTTTGTGGAGCCCAGCAGCTGGACGGATGAGTATAAACGGATTTTCCGTTTATTTGAAACGGTCTTGAAAAAATAAACCCATAATTACTGGTCTAAATACTTAGTTTACCGCATTTTACGCACTAATTACAAAGTCACTATATTTGTAGTTCAAGATTCGGTTATGGCTAAACAAATTGAAGATTTTGACGCGAACCTGTCTGGTGAGGAAGGCAAGACGGAAGAGTCCAGGGCCAGTTGGTTCAAGCGTATCAAGAAAGGAATTAATACCAAGACTTCCGAGAAAAAGGAAACCCCGGAAGGACTTTGGGTAAAATGCCCGGAGTGTAATTTTATATGCACCGTTACAGAATTAAAGGAAAACCTCTTTGTTTGTCCGAAATGCAGCTATCATCACCGGATTAACAGTCAGGAATATTTTGAAATTCTGTTTGACAATGGCGAGTTCACCGAGTTATTTGATAATATCAGGAGCAAGGATTTTCTCGGATTTACGGATCTTAAGCCTTATAAAAAAAGGCTGGAAGAGATCTGGAGTAAAAGTGATCTGAAAGACTCCATGCGGGTAGCCGTTGGGAAAGTGGGTGGAAACGATCTGGTGGTTGCCTGTATGGATTTTGAATTTATCGGGGGCTCCCTCGGCAGTGTGATGGGTGAAAAATTCTCCCGGGCCGTAGATCATTGTATCGGGCATCAGATGCCTTATATGGTAATCAGTAAAAGTGGCGGTGCCCGGATGATGGAAAGTGCATTTTCGCTGATGCAGCTGGCGAAGACAAGCGGTAAACTTTCTCAGCTCAGCGATGCTAAGCTGCCTTATATCTCCCTGCTGACTGACCCGACATTCGGGGGTATCTCAGCCTCTTTTGGTATGCTGGGTGACCTGAATATCGCGGAACCCGGTGCCCTGATCGGCTTTGCCGGACCGCGGGTAATTAAGGAAACAATCAAGAAAGACCTGCCGGAAGGTTTTCAGCGGAGTGAGTTCATCCTCGAGCATGGGTTCCTGGATTTTATAGTACCCCGGAAAGAACTGAAGAACAAACTGGCTTCGGTACTTGGTTTATTTAAAAATTAGTCTTTACAGAACGTATAAGCGATAAGAGGTAACTTTGCCGTCCGGCAAAAGCCTCTTATTTTATTTTATCCATGGCAGAACTGAAAAACAGGCAGGCGTATTATGACTACTTCATAGATATAAAATATGAGGCTGGTATGGTCTTGCTGGGAACTGAAGTGAAATCGTTGCGGGGCGGACGTGCCAGTTTTAATGACAGCTATTGCCTGGTGCATAAAGGTGAAATATGGGTAAAATCGCTGCATATTGCTGAATACTCGCATGGCACAGTCAATAACCATGACCCCCTTCGTGACCGGAAATTACTGCTCGAAAAAAGGGAGATCCGGAAAATTGAGGCCAAACTCAAAGAGAAAGGATATACACTGATCCCCCTCCGGATATTCTTTAACAGTAAGAACCTGGCAAAAATGGAAATAGGGCTCGCCCGGGGAAAAAAACTGTATGATAAACGGGAAAGTATCAAACAGAAAGATGTGGAAAAAGAAATGAAGCGGTACCTTAAGTAAGCCTGTGTAAAACTTCCTTTTTTTAAGGCATGTCTTTTGCCGATATTACAATCTATGAAGAAAGGATTCCTGATCTTTTTATTGCTGTTTACCTTGCAGGGCCGCTCCCAGACGGTCTTTGGCTACTGGTATGGTTTTGCCAATGTTAAGAGCAACAGCGCGGCTAACAACTACCTGGTGGAAATGGTACTTCAGCCCGAAAAGAATTATGTAAAAGGTATTCTCAATTATTATTTTAAAAATACCTACCGCAGTCTTCAGGTAAAGGGCAGTTATAATGCGGCCACGCGTCAGCTGATTATTTACGATGTGCCTGTTGTTTTTCATGGCTCCACCGGGAATTTTGAAGTGGATTGCATCATGGATATGTCCGGTATATTGCGGGTATCCCAGGCCAAGTCAGTGCTCACTGGTATGTTTACCGCCAAACCGGAATATAAATATACCTGTGCCGGCATTTCATTCAGCCTGACTCTTGACGGGGATGCCAGCAAAAAAGATTCCGTCATGAAGGCCCTGAGTGAGTTCAAGGAAAATTACCAGGTCTGGAAACCGGCTGAAGAAGACACCCTGGTAGCCGCTAAGGTGATACAACGCAAGGTCATCAATTATGTCATTGAAAAACAGTTTACCGAAAGAGAATCAGAACTGGCTAATGAGATTGAAGTGGACTCCGATTCATTGCGCGTCGATCTTTATGATAATGGGGAGATAGATGGAGATATAGTTTCCCTCTTCTATAATAAACAGCTCATCCTGTTCAACCAGAAACTGACGCATAAATCCATTCATATAGATATTGTGCTGGATTCCACAAAGGAAGAAAATGAAATTACCTTATTTGCGGAAAATCTCGGTCTGATAGCCCCGAATACCGCGTTGATGCGGGTCAGAGATGGCAAAAAGGTATATGATCTCAGGGTGTCCAGCAGCCTGGAGAAAAATGCTACTATCCGGATCAGGAAGAAGAAGAAAAATGAATAATGAGTAATCAGTAATGAGTCAATATCGAAGAGTCAATATAAAATTAAACCCTCCGTTTCCGGAGGGTTTAATTTTATTAACCATTACCAGTAACACGATTTAATCATTACTGATTACTCATAACTCATTTCTTGTTTCTCCTTAAAACAACTCTGGCTGATTGTCTTCTTCCTTCGGCTTCACCCATTCCATTTCTGTTGACTTGCTGAAATCAGCCAGTTTGGTTCCTACCGTTCTCCAGCCGGTTATTTCCGCAATTTTATTGATCTTCAGTTTTCCCTTCCGGATCTGGGCTCCCCTTCCCTGCTGCATGGCCAGGATGGGATCGTCCATTGTCGTCACAGCTTCCACATAATTCCCATCCCCTTCTTTAATAAAAGAGAATTTGTTTTTCAGTGTGGTGGTTTCGATTTTAAACCGTTTTACCATGAACTGCTTTTTCTCCATATCCACATATACGGCGGTTACAATTCTTTCCGGCCTGAACTTCTCTATAAAGATCACTTTTTCTGAATCCAGTTTCTGCGTCAGTTCCTGGTCGGTAATCTCATAATTCCCGTCCCGGAATAGCACGAGGATCTTATCTTCCGATTCAAATACACCGAGGTAAGAACCCTTTTCATCACTATTCAGGCGGCCAAACTGATCGTCATACCAAAGCTTTTTACCGGCGATCGTACTCCGGCCCTTTTCCTTAAACTTAACGGATTTAATGGGATACTTGGTCACCTGGTTTCCCTGGCTGTTACGTCCCTTGATCTCCAGCTCTTCAAAATAATAGTCAAAATCCTTAATCCGTGCCGTACAATTGCCCAGCACAATCTTTACCACTTCAGCTTCTCCATTAGGATTAGCGGTGAAATAGTGAATCTTTGATTTATCATGTCCTTTGGTGAGATCATATTCCTTGTCACGGGTTATCCCGGTCACATTAAACCGTTTGGCATAACTCATCCCGGTCGCCCCGTCGAGATAGATCATATTATAAGTCGTCCGTTCATCATTCTTCTGAAAGACCGCCGCATGCAGGATTTCTTTTCCGATAAAGGCCTTATCGGAAACCTTTACCACTTTCATGATCCCGCGTTTGGCGAACACAATGATATCGTCCAGGTCAGAGCACTCAAACAAGAGCTCATCTTTTTTCAAACCGGTGCCGATGAATCCTTCTGCACGATTTACATAAAGCTTGGTATTCGCAATGGCCACGTGCTTGGCTTCAATTATTTCAAACGCTTTGATCTCCGTCTTCCGCTCCCGCCCTTTACCATATTTTTTCAGCAGGTTTTCATAATAAGCCACTGCATAATCCACGAGATTGGCCAGGTCATTTTTCACCTGCCGGATATCCGCTTCCAGTCCTTTGATCTGATCATTCAGTTCATCAATGTCGAGCTTATAAATCCGGCGAACCGGTTTTTCTGTCAGCTTGATGATGTCCTCCCGGGAAATATCCCGTTTCAATTGCTTCTTAAAGGGCGTAAATGCTTTGTCGATTGATTCCAGTACCTTATCCCATGTCTCGTGCTTTTTCTCCAGTTCCTTGTAGATCTTTTCTTCAAAGAAGATTTTTTCAAGCGACGTATAATGCCATTTCTCCTGCAGCTCGCCCAGCCGGATCTTCAGTTCCTGCTCCAGGAGGTCCTTGGTTTTATCAACCGATAGTTTCAGTAACTCCTGAACACCCAGGAACTGCGGACGCTGGTCCACGATCACGCAGGCATTTGGAGAAATGGATACTTCACAGTCCGTAAACTTATACAAGGCATCAATGGTAATATCCGGAGAGATTCCCGGAGCCAGGTCCACCTGAATCTCTACTTCCGCAGCCGTGTTATCCGTTACTTTTTTGATCTTGATTTTTCCCTGGTCATTGGCTTTAACGATGGATTCCATCATCTGCGTGGTGGTAACGCCGTATGGCACACTTTTAATCGCCAGTGTTTTCTTGTCCACTTCTTCAATATGTGCCCTCACTTTTACTTTCCCTCCGCGTTTTCCCTGGTTATAATCCGCCACATCGATCATGCCGCCGGTCAGGAAATCCGGATAGAGATCAAACTTGCGGCCCCGCAGGTATTTTACCGAAGCATCGATCAGTTCACAGAAATTATGCGGCAGTATCTTGGTCGATAACCCAACAGCAATCCCATCGGCTCCATGGGCGAGCAATAATGGAAATTTCATCGGCAGGGTGACCGGTTCATTTTTCCGTCCGTCATAGCTGAGTTGCCATTCCGTGGTTTTGGCATTGAAAGCTACTTCCAGCGCAAACTTGCTCAGGCGGGCTTCGATATAACGGGCAGCTGCCGCATCATCGCCGGTACGTACATCACCCCAGTTACCCTGGGTATCGATCAGCAGATCCTTTTGTCCCATATTCACCAGGGCATCGCCGATACTGGCATCTCCATGCGGGTGATATTGCATGGCCTGTCCGATGATATTGGCTACTTTATTAAAACGACCATCATCCATTTCCTTCATGGCATGCAGGATCCGTCGTTGTACGGGTTTCAGTCCGTCTTCGACGGCGGGCACGGCCCGCTCGAGGATTACATAGGAGGCATAATCCAGGAACCAGGATTTATATTGCCCGTGTAAGCCACTGTCGTTGTTCTGTACGTCTGTTATTTTATTCTTTGCTGCGCTCATAGTGCTAATCGTAAAATTCAAATAAAAATCGTTCGTTATAGTCTATTTCAAATTCGTTTAAAAATTCAAGGTATTCCTGCTGGAATTTTTTCTTTTCATGATGTGCCGGTTGGTTCAGGATATAGGCGGTGACGATGGGGAGTAATTCTCTGTGATAGGAAAAAACGCCATAGCCAGATTGCCAGCTGAACCCAGTCCTGACAAACCCTTTTGATTTCAAAAAAGCTGTTGAACAGGATTTGATGTCCCGTACCAAATCAGCAATCAACATCGATCCAGGTTTATAGCTTATTAAAATATGTGTATGATCGGGCATGCAATAAATGGCATAGAGTTTCTGACCATTCTTACTGATGATACCAGACATATACATTTGTAGTTCATCCCGGAAAGATTCATGTATTCTTGCCTCCCTTCCTTGAACAGCAAATACAATCTGAAGATAAATCTGTGCATAGGTATTCGCCATAATTTATAATTTAACTGTGAAGATTACATAATATATCGCCCCTACGGGGCTCCCTGGCCATTTACCAACGCTGGCTAATCATATGCCACCCCTACGGGGCAAACAGCCATTATTCGCCGGGTATATTTATATAAATTTTGTGTTCACAATTAAAAACACCTGATCAAAGAACTGTTTTAAACAGTGCTTCATAAAATACCCATTGAAAAGAACCTGACAAATGTCTTTGGATTAATTCAACGTCGTATGTTATTTTAAACACCATTTCATGTTTTTTTCCCCGAGCCCCAGCGGGGCGAAATATCATTAGCAAGCATTCCAATCATTCCCGCGAGCCCCAGCGGGGCGAAATATCATTCGCAAGTATTCCAATCATCCCGCGAGCCCCAGCGGGGCGAAATATCATTAGCAAGCATCCCAATCATTCCCGCGAGCCCCAGCGGGGCGAAATATCATTAGCAAGCATTCCAATCATTCCCGCGAGCCCCACCGGGGCGAAATATTTATATCGCCAGTTCTCCATTCTCCCCGGCTTCCACCCCCTGCTTTGCTCCCGCCAGCTTCACATCAAAGTCCTTCCATCCTTTACCGGGGTCGCCCGTAATCTCGATTTTGCCATCTGTGATCAGCTGTTTCATCCGCCACATCAGGAAAATATCACCTGTTTTAATTTTCATCCGGTTGAGGGTATTGCTTAATACCCGCGTGGCTTTCTGCCATTCACCGGTGATATTCTTAAGGATCTCTGTATCATAAAAACTTGCTTCTTTCCCGGCGATCTTCTTACCCCCTTCGAGGATCCGTACTACGGCATTCTCTTCGGTTAATTTCCGCCACTCATCCGGATCTATTTCAAATTCACTGAGCGTAACCGGCCGTGCCAGCTTCTTCGCTTTGGTAAACTCACGGGGTTGTATCTCACTCAGCCAGGAAGGATAAAAAATATGCCCTTTTTCATTGATAAAGGGAAGGTTATTCATATACAGAATCATGATCCGCCCCTGGAATTCTTTCAATTGCGGCATCAGCCAGTAATATCCGGTTACATCATGCTGGTTTTGTCCCATCCATATCCACAGTTCTTCTTCCGGATTCGCCGCCAGTTTTTCTTTGATGGCGGCAACCGTTTGCCGGTCATCAAAACTTCCGGTATTATCTCCATAGGGAGAACCCTGGGATAGCTGATTCCACCAGGCCAGCCTTGCCTGCCAGCCTTCTTCGGTGTCGAGTTGTTGCAACGGACCTACGGCAAAATCATCCCTGATCAGCAGCACTTCACCGGACATGGTTTCATCCAGGGTCATGACTTCCTGCATCAGGGCTACTTCACTTTCATTAAAAACGATATGGGTCATTGTTAGAGAATTTGGAATTAGGAATTAGGGATTAGGAAATGGGGATCAGGTTTTGGGGGTTGGTTGAATACAATAATAAACACAGGTGGTCAGGAAATTCCGGAAAAACGGGATGGCCTTTATCAGTGCCCCTTGTTTTCTCGGTTTCCAACCGAATTTCCATTCATAGATCGGGTTCAGCAGGTAATGCCGGATATCCAGGAATGTATATCCTTGTTCACGACAGATACGCTCAAATCGTTCAATACTGATGCCCGTTTCGCGTATCTCCATCATCTCTTCCACATTCTCTTTCCGGTTCTTCAGGATCGCTTTGTATAGAAAGCCGGGCAACAAATGGATATACGGTAAACGGGAAATTTTTGATTTACAGATCTGCTGATGTCCGCCGAAGGGCATATACCATGGAGGAAAACCAAAGAAGATAATGCCACCCGGCTTCAGAAATTTTTTCATCCAGCCAATCAGTTTGGGCTGGTCATGAATATGTTCTATCACATCCTTCAGCAAAATGATATCAAAAAGACCGTTGAAATCTTTCTCCGTATCCACGAGATAAATATCCTTTACCACGAAACGGAGACGGCCCGCAGCTATATCCTCCGGTAAATATTCCCTGGCGTGATCAATACGCGGGGCATCCAGCTCCACGCCCACACCTTCACAACCGCGGTTGATAAACGCTTTTAAGACCCCACCTTCCCCGCAACCGATTTCCAATACCCGCATACCGGGTTTCAGGGGAAATTTTTCTTCTATAAAAGGAATGACATACTTCTCCGCATTCATCACCTGAATGTCAAAGTATCTTTTCCTATCGGCATGAAATTCAAACATAATCAGGCAGGTTCTTCCACTTTATCCGTTTCGATACGGAGATTACTGATAATAAATTCCTGGCGGTCCGGGGTGTTTTTGCCCATATAATATTCCAGCAGGTGCTGAATGTGATCCCCTTCTTCCACCCGCATCAGCTGCTTACGCATATCCTGAGCTATAAACTGCGCAAATTCATCCGGACTGATTTCTCCAAGTCCTTTGAATCGGGTGACTTCCGGTTTAGTACCCAGTTTTTTCATAGCCGCCTGCTTTTCACTTTCGTCGTAACAGTAAATAGTTTCCTGTTTATTTCTGACCCTGAATAAAGGGGTCTCCAGCACATATACTTTTTCATGCTTCACCAGGTCAGGGAAAAACTGCAGGAAAAAAGTCATCAGCAGGAGGCGGATATGCATTCCATCCACATCCGCATCGGTAGCGATTACAACATTGTTGAAACGCAACCCTTCCAAACCTTCCTCAATATTCAGGGCATGTTGCAGCAGGTTGAACTCTTCGTTTTCGTATACCACTTTTTTCGTCAGGCCAAAACAGTTAAGTGGTTTACCCCGCAGACTGAATACGGCCTGGGTTTCCACATTCCTCGCTTTGGTGATGGATCCGCTGGCACTATCCCCTTCTGTAATGAAAATGGTGGTCTCCTTTTGTTTGGCGACAAATTCTTCCTTGTTTTTGGCCGGAGCGTCATCATCCAGGTGATAACGGCAATCCCGGAGTTTCCGGTTATGCAGGTTGGCTTTTTTCGCCCGTTCGTTGGCCAGTTTTTTAATGCCCGCCAGTTCCTTGCGCTCCCGTTCACTCTGCTCGATCCGCTTCTTCAGGGCTTCGGCAATCGTGGGATTTTTATGGAGAAAATTATCCAGTTCGCGGGACATAAAATCCCCGACAAACTGTTTCATACTTGGGCCGTCGATGTCCACATTCACAGAACCCAGTTTGGTCTTGGTCTGTGATTCGAAAACAGGCTCTACCACACGAACAGAAACAGCCGCCACGATCCCGGTGCGGATATCGGAGGCATCATAATCTTTCTTAAAGAAATCACGGATGGTTTTTACATACGCTTCACGGAACGCCTGCTGATGGGTACCGCCCTGCGTGGTATGTTGTCCGTTGACAAAACTGTAAATATCTTCCCCATAATCATTGTTATGGGTAATGGCCACTTCGATATCCTCCCCGGTAATATGGATGATCGGATAACGGATCTCATCTTCATTGGTTTTCCGTTGCAACAGATCGAGCAATCCGTTTTTACTGAGAAAGGTCTTGCCGTTGAAATGAATCTTCAATCCGGCATTGAGGAAACAATAGTTCCATATCTGGTTTTCCAGGAATTCCGGAAGAAATTTATAATTTTTAAAAACGGTTTCATCCGGTATGAAAGTAACCATGGTGCCATTAGCTTCCGTGGTTTTGGCCTCCTTGTGTTCTTTAATCAGTACGCCTCTTTCAAACTCTGCGGTCTTTTCCTTTCCGTCACGGATGGCAGTAACTTTAAAATAATGACTGAGGGCATTCACCGCCTTGGTTCCCACCCCGTTCAGGCCGACCGATTTCTGGAAAGCCTTACTGTCGTATTTGGCACCTGTATTAATCTTGCTCACCACATCCACCACTTTTCCGAGCGGTATACCACGGCCATAGTCACGGACCGTTACCGTCTTGCCTTCAATGGCCAGTTCAACGGCCTTACCGTACCCCATGGTATATTCATCGATACAGTTATCCATGACTTCCTTTACGAGTACATAGATGCCATCATCCGGGGATGCACCATCGCCCAGTTTACCAATATACATACCGGGACGAAGCCGGATATGCTCTTTCCAGTCGAGTGATTTGATACTGTCTTCCGTATAGTCAAACAGGTTCGTTGTGTCTTTGTCCTTTGCCATGGTCACGGTACGTGCTGAATAGTAATGAAATGCCTTTCGGTTTCGCGTTGTAAAGACCAGCCATTCCGGACCGGTCATTCGGGCAAATATACCAAAACCGGTCTGCCGGAACGGATTTAGAGTTATTCACAGATGGGGATAAGAAATACCTCAATTTCCAGGGTCATTGATTGCCGTTGAAGGTCGTACCCGCAGGCTCATTTTCATGGGAATAAACCAGGATATTTCTACATTTACGGATGGCGGCAACTCTTTATAAATCGATACACCCAAAAGACCGGAAAGCCTGGAGAAAATGGCTGGAAAAAGAACATAACCGCTCGGCGGGTATCTGGCTGGTCTATTATAAAAAGCATACTGGTTTACGCGGGCTATCTTATGATGAAGCGGTGGAAGAAGCCCTGTGTTTTGGATGGATCGATAGTTTGCCGGGCAAACTGGACGAAGACCGGTCCATGTTGAAATTCACGCCCCGGAAACCCAAAAGTGTCTGGAGTGCGTTGAACAAAAAGCGGGTAGCGCAATTGATCAGTCAGGGCTTGATGACGCCTGCGGGATTGGCTCCCATCGAGATTGCCAAAAAGAATGGCAGCTGGGAAACATTAACTGCATCCGATGAAGCAGCTGCCCTGAACCAGGTACCGCCAGATCTTGCCCGTCTTTTTGCAAAGAATATGAAAGCTGGTGAAAATTTTAAGGCCTTCAGCCAGAGTATCCGTAAACAGTTTCTGTCCTGGATTTTCAGTGCAAAACGACCCGAAACAAGGCTGAAACGGATTGAACAGACCGTCCGGATGGCAGCAGCAAATGTTAAGCCAGGTGCCCAGGGATTTAAGATAGTTCGTAGTTAGCAGATAGTAGTTCGTAGTCAGCCACTATAAGGCGCAGCGGTTTATAAGTAGGGAAATTTGTGCATTTAAAAAACCGGATGTTATCTGCCTCTCTATCTTAATAAAATATTAATAAAGATTTATAATTAAATGATTATCAAATAATTAATAATTTAATAACTATTAATTATTTCGCTTTCAACTAAAATTAACTACTCAAAACTCCGGGTTTTTGTAATTTTGCTCTTCACCCGACCCATTAGATTCTTCCCTTACTATTAAGGATTTGAACATGTGAAAAAGGGCTTTTGTAAAGCCCAGGTGCAGTTGTCCCTGATTTAAAATGAGGAATTATGTATACGTATGATTTGCTGGAAACAGGTTGTTACTACCTGGTGAAAGAGAAAGAAGATTCCCCGGTGATCCTGATCCGTGTGGCCGTTACCACGGACCATTGCCTTTTTGTACAACGTTATGATGAGCCGATGGAAACCTGCTGGAGACTAAAAAAAGATCCCCTTTTTGATATAATTGAATGTCTCAGTGATGCCGCTGTCAAATCCTGGGAAGCCTATTACCGGAGCAGCCAGGATGCATTTTTCGGTGGAGAAGAGGATGAATAACCCGTTGGTGTAAAAACGAAGGGCTGCTGATTGAAAAAAGCTATTTTAGCTGAACAATCAACGACTATGCGTATCACTTCTTTTTACCGGCTTCTTTTTGCTTTCCTTTTTAGTCTTAGTACCATTCAGCTTTCTGCCCAGGAAGATTTTCTGCCCAACGATTACCTGGGTAAGGAATTTTATGCCGGTCGGCGTGATGCATTCAGGGCAGCTATGCCTGACAGTTCGGTGGCGGTCATATTTGCCTATCCAACCAGAACCTTTTCCAACGATGTGGAGTATATCTATCATGCCAATCCTGACATGTATTATTTCAGTGGGTATAAAGAACCACATGCCCTCCTGATTATCTTCAAAGAGGCCCAGACCGATACCTCAGGCAGATCTTATAAAGAAATACTTTTTGTACAAAAAAAGAACCCCCAAGCCGAACAATGGACCGGCAAACGACTTGGTACGGAAGGCGCCCGGGAAAAGCTGGGCATCCAGGAGGTCTATAACGGTGCGGACTTTAAAAACTTCCCCATTGAGTTCAGCCGGTTTAAGAAAGTCCTCCATGACCGGCTACCGGCAGATATACCAAACATCAATGACAAAGCAGATCTCTTTGACCTGGTGGATCAATTCAAACAGAAGCTGAATCTGACTGATAAAAGTGTTCAACGTAACCCCGATACCCGTCTGTATCTTGAACTCACCGGCAAACTCCGCCGGATCAAGACCACAGAAGAACTTGGTCTTTTGCGCAAGGCGGTCGAAATTTCCTGCCAGGCACATAACGAAGTCATGAAAACGATTCATCCCGGCATGTCTGAACTGGAAATACAGGGACTGCAGGAATACGTTCACAAAAAACAAGGGGCTGAAGGTGTGGGATATGGTTCCATTGTTGGTTCCGGAGAAAATGGTTGCGTGCTGCATTATATGGAGAATACCAAAACGAAAATCGGGGGCTCGCTCCTGCTGATGGATGTGGGCGCTGAATACCACGGGTATACAGCCGATGTAACCCGTACGGTTCCGGCAGATGGCAAGTTTTCCAAAGAAGAAAAAGCAATTTATCAACTGGTTTATGATGCACAGGAAGCTGCTTTTAAAACACTGAAAAACGGTTCAAAATTTGCAGATGCCAGTAATGCAGCCCGGGAAACCATTGCTGAAGGATTGGTGAAACTGGGTATACTCAAGGACAAAAAGGATGTATGGAAATTCTATCCGCATGGATTGGGCCATCATATCGGGCTGGATGTGCATGACCGTGGCGCGATGGAAACCCTGCTTAAGGATATGGTCATCACCATTGAGCCCGGGATTTATATTCCATCCAACAGTGATTGTGATAAAAAATGGTGGGGAATCGCCGTGCGTATTGAAGATGATCTGCTGATTACAGAAACGGGCTATGAAAACCTTTCCCGCTTTGCACCAAGAAAAGCGGAAGAGGTGGAGAAAATGATCAGCCAGAAAAGTGTACTGGATCAATTCAAACTGGATCCGTTGGAATCCGGCAAAAAGAAAGGCTTTTGATTTCCGGAAACCGGCACTTACTGCACCGTTACCTGAACATCGCAAAATGTACTGTCAAAACTGATCCGGAAATTATTCACGCCACTTGCAAAAGGAGTTCCGTTGCTTCTGAGTTTAACAGTGGCAGTACCGGGTGATGTAAACCGTCCGGTGGAGTTGAAGAAAAATCCATTCACGGTATCGGTGGTTATCTCGTAGATACCAGTATTGATCACATTGACATCAACAGTGATCGTATTGGAGTCGGCCACCAGGGGAACAGCCACCTGGTAGGTACCGGTTACCGTTTTGGGCAGGCAATCACCTGTAAGACTGCTCTGCATACTTCCTTCAGCAGGGGTATCCGGCCCTTCGAAACTAAGTTCTTTACCACAAGCTGCCAGCACAACTACTGCAAGAACTAAAACATTGAATTTTATTCTCATATACCGAAAATGCTTTAAAACGCTAAAAATAAGACTATTTTTTTTACAGATACCGGTACAAACCAAATCCTTACCGGCCCGTCAAATAATATATTAAATTTGAAAAATTTTTCCCGGATGAGAAACGTATTATTCACCGTATTAGTATTATCATTTTTTTCCTGTAAGTCACAATCGGGCGGATATGACGCCCATTTCGGGCCAGATGCGTTTGAAAAGGGCCTTCAGTCCGAATCTCCACAGATACTGGATGTGCGGAAAGCCACCGAGTTTAGTTCTGGACACCTGAAGAATGCCCTGCTGGCGGACTGGACAAACAAGCAGCAGTTTTTTGAACGGATAAAGTACGTGGACAAAGACCGTCCTGTTTACATTTATTGCCTGGCTGGGGGCC
>DAORKK010000030.1:0-27747 GCA_035439525.1 Chitinophagaceae bacterium | reverse complement strand
CCTACCACACATCCGGCCGTTAACACTTTTGGCGGATGACCGGCATTCGTAAGCAACTGCGCCAGTTCAGCCTTAATACTGTTAATAATCATGACGCCTCCTACGGTAGAGCCGGGAGCAACTGGTGTATCCAATCCTTCAACATTGATCATTGAATCTCCGGCGGGTGCTCCGGTATCAATCACGAGATCGGCAAAATCGGATAACTTTTTTCCATCAGCCCGCTTACTGCTGCTTGCCGCCAGGTGCGCCTCTGTTACCACCGCTACCACTTTAATACCCGATTGCTGTAAAAGTTCTGCCATTTCAATGGGCACCACATTACAACCACTGGAAGAAATGATCAGGGCCGTATCCCGTTTATCCAATCCAAAGTTGCGCAGGATTCTCGCGGCCAGTCCGGGTACATTTTCCAGGAACATAGCCTGACGTTGTCCGTTTGCCCCCACTACATTATTATGATTGGTGAGTGATAATTCCACAATCGGATTAAAGCCAGGAAAGGAACCATAGCGGGGCCACATTTCCTCGACCATGATGCGGCTGTGCCCGCTGCCGAAGGTATGTACCATGCGGCCGGCCAGGATGCTTTCGGCAAACCAGGCAGCTGCTGTTTGTATTTTCGCTTCCTGCGCTTTTACCGTGGCTATTATAGCCGTACATTTTTCTAAATATGTTTCAGTCAGACTCATATCAGTTCAGGTGTATTTCATTTTTAGTACAAAGGCGCATCGCGTAAAATGCAGCTCCCACTGCCCCGGCCAGATCACCGAAAATAGCTTTTACAATCTCCGTCTTTTTACCACCGGTGCGCCATTCATATTTTGCCATATATTCATTCAGCGGATCAAACAGTTCCGGGCCGGCCTCTGTAATCCCGCCACCCAGTACAATTGTTTCCGGCGACAGTACATTCGTAATACTGGAAAGGCCAATGGCCAGCTGACGGACGGATTTCAACCAGGCATTTTTCGCATATTCATCTCCGTTTTTCATCGCCTCAAGCATTTCACGCGTAGTGGAAAACCGGCCACCCGTTCTTTTTCCAATCGTACACTCCCCGATACATTCTTCCAGGCTGCCCGGCATTCCGGTTACATCCCGGTCCCCTTCGTCATCAATGACCATGTGGCCAATATGGCCGGCTTTATTAAAGGCGCCCTGGTAAGGTTTGCCGTCAATCAAAATCGCACCGCCAACCCCCGTGCCGAGGGTAACCAGAACGGCATTGCTTTTTTTACGGGCGGCACCAAAACGGGCCTCCGCAACCATGGCCGCCACCGCATCATTCAGCACACAGGTGGGCAACTTCAGACTGGCTTGCCAGTTAAAATTTTCGAGTCCCTGCATACGTCCGGGCATATAAGCAATCGCAGTATTATTCTCATTGGGCAAACCCGGAGCGGAAATACCCAATACCAGGTCTTTCTCGTCAAACTTGTTTATTATTTCATTGGTGATATCCAGCACCGTTTGCCGCCAGGACATATCCGTATTATCTTCAGTGGGCCGGTAACTATGATATAAAACGTTGCCGTCTTTGTCAATCAGAACGGCCTTAATCCGTGTGCCGCCGATATCAATACCAATAGATTTCATAAACAATACATTTATGGTTCGCTGACCGACCAGCCGCCATCCACAGCCACCACCTGACCCGTGGTGAACTTCGACTGATCACTCATAAAATACACGGCCAGTCCGTCACAATCTTCCGGGCTCCCGATTCGTCCCCCGTCAAGCGGTTGTTTGGTCTTAATAAAGGAGAGAATCTCCGGGTTATTGGCGGCCCGTTGTGCCATGGGTGTCTCTACCAGGGCGGGCGCGATTACATTCACCCGGATATCATTTTTTGCATAATAAGCGGCTATGGATTTACTGAATCCGATAATCGCTGATTTAGCCGCCGCATATCCATGCGTGGAAAAAAAACGGGGTGATGGAGAAAAACCGAGTACTGATCCCATATTAAGAATAGTGCCGCCCTTTTTTAACGCAAGGAAAGCACGCACTGCTGCCTGGTTCGACAACATCAATGCGGTCAGATTCATATGCAGGGTCCAGTTCCAGCCTTCGAGGCTGAGTTCATGCAATGGACCATCACCCATATTACGTCCGCTGCCACCTGCCACATGATAGAGCCCGTCAAATCCGCCATACTGCTCCCTGCATAATTGAATAGCCTTTACTGCCGTATCCGTCTGTGTGGCATCCGCACTGAATGCGATCGCTGCATCACCGAGTTCATCACCGGCTGCATGTACTGATTGTTCATTGCGCCCAACCACCACTATTCGGGCCCCTTCCCGGATAAAAGACCTGGCCGCTGACAAACCCATGCCGGTGGTACCGCCGATGATGACTATATTTTTATCTTGTAGTTGCATTATCTTCTTTCGATGGATCCTGTTTTCTTATGTTTTATAATATATTTCTTTTCCCCATTGGGTAGTACTTCCTCCTTGATCAGGTAATACTCGTCATTATAAGAACTCATTTCCTTTACCGGCTTTTGCTCGGCCACGCCCCTCCAGTCAGCCAGTTGCACCGGCTCCCATTGCCGGGTCTTTGCCGAAAGGTACGCCGCATCCAGTATTGCATTCACAATATATCCGTCATAAAATGTTTCAGCAGGCTGAATGCCTTTATCAATCGCATCAAACATGTCGGTAAACATGTGACTATATCCCAGTTCATGTACTTCATCCCCCACCGGAAAGAGCCAGCCGGCATTGGTTTCCGCCTTTTCGGCTACATAATTACTGCCTTTGCCGGTGGTGAACATTTCAAAACCGGTCCGGAGAAAATTATTGGCCCAGATCGTGCCTTCAGTACCCATCACTTCATCCCGAAGATCCATTCCACCCCGGAAAGTCCAGCTTACTTCAAACTGGCCGATGGCACCATTCTCATATTTTACCAGCCCGATCGCATTATCCTCCGCATCGATCGGATGCACCCGGGTATCAGCCCAGCACATCACTTCCACCGGCCTGATATTTTTTCCGATAAAATTGCGGCTGATCTCCACACAATGACAACCCAGGTCAATCATGGCCCCGCCTCCTGATTTTTCTTTATCCCAGAACCAATCGCTGTGCGGACCCGGATGAGTTTCCCGGCTCTTGGCCCAGATTACTTCGCCGATACTGCCGTTCTTCACAGCCACCAATGATTTTAAAAATTTGGGCGTATAACAAAGATCTTCGAGATAACCTCCGGTCACCCCGGCCTTGTCCACCGCCTGCAACATCTGTAAGGCTTCTGCGGCATTCCGTCCAAGCGGTTTGGTACATAACACATGTTTCCCCGCGGCGGCACTTTCCAGTACAGCAATCAGATGCATATCATTGGACAGTCCGATAATCACCGCCTCCACTTCCGGGTGAGATACACATTCTTTAATGCTGGTGCTGTAATGCGGGACTCCATAATCCTCCGCAAACTTTCTGGCATTGGCCTCTGTGCGACTATACACCGACACAATCGTATCCTTTCTTCGTTGTGCCACGAGTGAGTCAGCATAAAAACGGGAAATAAAACCGGATCCGAGAATAGCGAGTTTCATAAGCTTATCTTATTTAACAATGGGCCAGGGAAATTTACTTTTCAGTTTGATTTTCATACCGGAGGCTGATGACTTACGGGCGGCTTCAATGATCTCCAGCACATGTAATGCATGCTCCACATTGATCCGGGGTTCTGTACCATGAATGAGGCTTTCACCGACCACGCGGGCGCCTTCCTGCCACTCATAGCCGCCTTTATCAGTGCAGACGAGTTCGGCCGGCTTATCCCAGTGTACATCCAGCATCACTCCATTTGTTTCCCAGTCATACCCGATCAGCCGCATATTTCCATAATCACCATAGATCTGGATGGAATGTAAAGACTGATTGCCGGCTTCATGTCCGTGCGGATCAAAATAGTTGAAGCCGCACATCACATGACTGATCACGCCTTTATCATGCTCCATCAGGATCTGAGCATTGTCTTCCGCCTCCACTTTTATTTTTCCTTTATCATCCACCGTACGTTCCGGATTAACGATACTGGTCATGGCCATGATGCTGCGGGCCGGTCCCAGTAATCCCGTTAAGGTGGCGATATTATACACGCCGAGATCCGGCATACTACCCCCGTTCTTTTCATAGAAGAAAGCCGACCAGGTAGGACCGGTATGTCCGTATTGTCCGTGGGCCGCTGCCACCCGTCCCAGTTTTCCTTCCTGGATCATTTTACTCATATAGGCAAACTGCGGACTGTTGACCACGGCCGGTGCCCCCCATATTCTCAGTTTTTTGGAGTTAGCCAGATCAAGCAGAGCTTTACCTTCGGCATAGGTATTGGCCATTGGTTTTTCACTCCAAACATGTTTACCTGCCAGGAGTGCTTTTTTATTCAACGCCCCATGTAGCTGCATATCCGTCAGGGTCACCATCATATCAAAAGGTACGCCGTTGAGCATTTCATCAATATGGCCGTATGTGGCCGCATTGACTTTATACTCTTTGTTTTGTGCCACTGCTCTTTCGGGCTTTATATCACAAAGACTCACCACTTCAATCCACTTCGAAGAAAGTAACTGAGGTATATACCGGTTGCTCACGCTGCCACATCCTATTACCGCTACCCGGAGTTTTTTATCCGGCATAGAAGCCGCCCAGCCTTCCAGGGAGGATACCAATAATGCGGCACCGGCCAGGGCCGTGGTCTTTAAGAATTTTTCGCGGGAGATTGTTTCTTGCATAGCGTAGTATTTTTACCATTGAATAATCAGTTCATTACGGGGATTATCAGTCACCAGGCTGACCTGTTTTAAAACCGGTTCAGCCAGGTACAAGCCTTTCACCCTGTCTTTTCCATAATAATCTTCCAGGTCTTTCAAGGGATCCAGTAGTCGTCCGGTATAGTGCATTGGCTCACGGGTCGCCCCAATTACTTTTACCTGATTGATCTCCATTCCAAATCCATGGAAGACCCATTGGATTTTTTTATAGTCAGAGGTATAAATTCCTTCTGTAACCGTGAGTTTCAGTTGACGGGCCGTAGGATCATACACAATGAAACGTTTGGCAAATTCCCCTTCTTTATACCCATTGCCCTCCCCGGCATCTTCATAAAAAAGAAAGCGGTTATTAGTAGTACCCTTGTACACATGGATCTGTAAGGTATCGGAAGCTTTATCACGGGTAGATTGTACCAATCCCTGCACCGGAATGATCGCGGATGACTTTACAAACAACGGAATGGAATACGTCGGTGTGCTACAATGAATTTCCCGGTTTCCGGAATACAACAGATCCGTAAAAAGGTCATACCATTCCCCTTCAGGCAGATACAGTTTTTTGCTTTTCTCCTCTGTTGTCACAGGTACAACCATGATCGCATCCCCGAAGAGAAACTGGTATTGGTAAACAGGGTCATATATGTTTTTATCAAACGGATAATCCAGGGCCAGGCTGCGGGCCACCGGCAAACCAGTTTGTGCCGCTTCATAAAATTTGGAATAGAGATAAGGCATCAGCCGGTAGCGGAATCCAATATAGGTTTTGGAAATGGCTTCTGCTTCTTCGCCATAACTCCAGGGTTCATTGGCCGTCGCAAAAAATTCTTTATGGTTGCGCAGATAAGGAGAGAACACCCCCACCTGCATCCAGCGTTTGAAGAGATCTTTGCTGCCATCTCCAATATATCCACCCAAATCCGGCCCTACAAAGGGCATTCCGGATAAACCCATCTGGCTGTTCAATAAAACACCACTGAGCAATCCTTCATTGGTAGCCATATTATCTCCGCTCCATACAGCTGCATATCGTTGTACACCGGCAAAAGCCGAACGGGTGAGTACAAAAGGACGCTTGTCCTTTCCGAATCGAAGGGCGGCTTCGTAACTGCTTCTGGCCATTTGAAATCCATAGACATTTTTTGCCTCGGGAGCATAGGCTTTACGGCCGTCAAAATCAAATAGCAGGTTATCCGGCAGGTAACTGCCTCCCACCGCAGGTTCATTCATATCATTCCAGTAACCCCGGATCCCGTTTTCTTCCATCCATTTCATTTTACGGATCCACCATTCTCTTGTTTCAGGATTGGTGTAATCCGGCAAATAACAGCGCAGCGGTGCAATCTCGGTTTCAAACAGACGGCCATCCGCATATTTAATAAACACATCATTTTTTAACCCATCGGTATAAGAATCATAGGTGCTGTCCAGTTTCACCCCGGGATATACCGAAGCCGTGAGTGAGATATGCATGCTTTCCAGTTTCCTGGATAAACCCGGCAAATCCGGAAAACGTTCTTTGTTTACCAGGAATGGTTTATAGTCCTGCTGGTAATCCGCATCCAGCACAATCCCATCCACCGGTATCTGTTTGCGCCGGAAGGTTTCACCTAATAACTCCACATTGGACTGCGGATAGTAACTGCAACGGGATTGATGATACCCGAGACTCCATTTGGGAGGCAGGGGCATCTTACCGGTAATCGTGCTGTATTGATTCAGGATTCCCGCTATACTATGATCATAAAAGAAAAAGTAATCGGCTTCCCCGCCATCGGCATTGATCGATGAGAACTGCGGGGTGGAAATACCAAAATTAAATTGCGTCTTCCAGGTATTATTAAAATAAAACCCATAAACCTGTTGGTGATGCACCCCGATATAAAACGGAATACTGATATACATGGACAAACGCGGGTCACCGTACTTATAGGTATCCGTATTGTTAAGGGTGAACCCCATTCCTCTTTTATCCAACGGTCCAAGTACTTCGCCCAGTCCGAGAAAGCGCTCGCCTTCCTGCATTTTTTTATACAGACTTACCTTATCGCCCAGCCAGCTGGTGCCAAATCCTGCACCCGGCATATCCTCCTGGATAATTTCACCAGCCGCATTCTTAAAAATCACCCGGAAATAAGGCGACTGCTCCACTATACAGGTCAGGGCGGGTGTTACAATTTCAATCTGCTTATCCTTACTGTTTACTACAGCAGGATAGAAACTACCCGTATCGGCTGCGAGGGCATATTGCACCGGGTTAAATGTTTTTTCTTTGGTCATCCGCACCCGGATGGTATTGGCCGACCAGGCTTTAATTTCAAAACGGGTGAACCGGGTTTTACCTTCAATCCCTCCCGGTATTTTCCGGTAACTGGTAACTGCATCCACCGTACGCAGCTGGGCAGTCAGCGGCTGGATGAACAGGAAAATTCCCGCCAGTATATATATGCTATAAAATCCTTGCCTTAACATGCGTTTGATTAGTCCGTTTAAAATTCAAGAGATGCCATCACCGGAAAATGATCGGAAGGATACTTCATGTCATAAGAATCCGTAATGGTGGCAAATTTTCTGACCGTAAGTTTTTTATACCGGTTGGTGAAAATGTAATCAATACAACCTTCCGGCTGCTGATTGAACTTAAACCCGTTCCAGGTATCGGCCGGCCCATAAGGCGTTTCAGCTGATATTGTCCGGGCATTATTCAGCTCCGTGTTCAGTATACTCACCGGTTCATCGGCGGGTTTTGAATTCAGATCACCCATGAATACCACCGGGTAATTTTTCCCGTCAGTCAGTTCCTTCATTTTTGCCAGGATCAGTTTAGCCGATTCAGTTCTGGCCAGTTTTCCCACATGATCAAAATGGGTATTAAAGACCCAGATCATTTTTTTTGTTTTCCCCAGCCGGAAAAGTCCCCAGGTGCAAACCCGGTTACAGACTGCATCCCAGCCCATCGAAACCGTATCCGGTGTCTGGGATAACCAGAACGTACCCTGCTTTACCGGTACAAATTTTTCTTTATTGTAAAAAATACAGGAATACTCTCCCTTCTCTTTTCCATCATCGCGGCCTACCCCGATATGATCATAGCTGCTGAGTTGTTCTTTCAGGTACATCAGCTGGTGATGCTGCACTTCCTGCCCGCCGATAAAATCAGCGCCATAATACTTCATCAGTCCGGCCACTTTATCCTTCCGGTTCTCCCACCAGTTCGCTCCATCCGATTTTACATCCAGACGGATATTAAAACTCATAACTTTTACTTCGGTCTGTGCCCCGCTGATCAGGGTAAATAACAAGGCGGTAAAGGCAAATACTATTTTTCTCATAACCTATTTTTTAAAATAAGGACTGCTGAAACCCAGCTTTTTTAACCCATTCTGTACATCCGGTATATTCATAAATAATTTCCAGAGCAGGCCCGTCCGGTGATTCTCGATCATGGTCACGATTGGTCCCTGGTCAATCGCCAGGTGGGATTTAGCGTACCAGTTATGGTGGATACTGAACCCATCCACAAATCCATACTTGCTCCATATCTTATCGCCCAGTCCGTAATAGAAATAACGGAGGGCTTCCATGCTTTCTTTCGGGGTATAAGGTAAGGAAGAAATGGCGGCCGTGGGCTGAATCACCCCCCGGTCATTCTGCGGACTATGTGCCACATATCCTTTATAACTGTCCCCGGCCGTAAGTCCCCAGCATACATCACTATAACCCTTGAATTTTTTGGGATTCTCCATACAATAGGCCCGGTTGATCAGGGTATGGTTCTTGCCCTGCAGGAAATAATCATTCCCCAGTGAATCGGTCAACCCGTTGGGATCGATGCCCTGGAAAGTGTATTGTTCAAAAAATAAGGGTCCGCCTTTATCCTCATCGTAATTTCCCAACGGCAATGTATAAACGTAATATTGTTTTCCGTTTTTGAATCCCTGGCTTCCGGCCCAGGTACCATCGTAGGCGGCTTTGGGAATAGAATGATATTGGGAAGAAGCGCCCATTATATACGTGATCAGGCATTCATTATAGCCCCAAACCGGAAAATTCATATCAAAGCCGTTATTGGGACTCCAGTGCCAGTAGAGTTTGGGTTGTCCGTTGGTATGCCAGTTCCAGTTGGCGGCACCCCAGATCTGGTTGATCCGTTTACGGAGGTATACTTCCCGGGGGGTGTTGCCGGTAAAGTACTCCCGGGCACAGAGTAAGCCCATCAGCAGGTAGGAGGTCTCTACAATATCAGCGCCATCATCGAGGCGGTCAAACTTAATCGTCTTGCCGGTTCTGCCATTCATGAAATGCGGATAGATGCCATGATAGCAATCGGCATTAATCAGGAAATCGGTAATCTGAATCAGGCGGCGAACCGCTGTATCCCGGCCGATCCATTTTCTTTCCACCGCTACCACGGTACTCATGATACCAAACCCGGTACCGCCGATTGCCCCGGCATCGGGTCCGAAAGGGGTCTTACTGAAATTGGGTTCATCCCATGCTTCATTGATATAATCCCAGTAATGTTCCGCCAATACGGTATTGCTTCTTTCCAATGCCAGTCCGCTGTACGGATGAGCGCCATGCCAGAAAAAACGGAAGGTTTGTTTCTGCACCAGCTCCAGCAACTGTTCATCATTCAGATTTTTAATAATGCCGGAGGGTGCAATACTGTCCGGACCATCCCCGTATTTCCCCTTGGTGAGTGACAGGGCCGTCTTCCCCTGTGAAAAGCAGGAGGCTGCGATCAGTAATACACTGCAAATGGTAATCAATCGTTTTTTAATCATAACGGTGTTTTATCGTATCAATGTAGTGGTTCCTTTTAAAAAAACTTTTTTCCCATTCACTTCAGTATACTCCAGTGTCCATACATAGACCCCGGTCGTCTGCTCCAACCCGCCTACTCGACCGTCCCATTTCCGGCTCCAGTCACGGCTTTCAAATACCACTTGGCCTCTGCGGTCAAATACACGGAAGTGCAGGTCGGTTACTTTAAATGCATTCAGCGGATAGAGATAATCATTCCGTCCGTCATTATTGGGAGTGAAGCCCGTGGGTACCGCGATATAGCAATTGTCTTCTACCTGTATCAGCTGATACGCTGTATCGGTACAGCCGGCTGTATCCGCAACAGCCAGCCGGGACATATACATGAATTGATTACCCGCTATGTTGTAATACTGGGTAGCGGGTTTTTGTTCCGTTGAACTGATCCCATTTCCGAAATCCCAGTGCCAGGTTTTCAAATGGCCCTGGCTCCTTTCTTTGAACAGCAATGAATCATACACCCTGCAGAGATAAGGCGAAAAATCCATGATGGCTTTTACCGGCACATTATTCCGGATGATCACCTGCACCGAAGCGGTATCTGAACAACCGGATGTATCAGTGACTTTCACGGTATACCGTCCGTTCTTCGCCGGTTTTATAAGTGGGTGTTGCAGGGCGCTGCCGGTAACTCCGTCACCGGTCCATGCATAACTGATACCGGGACTGGCATGCAGGGAAACTGTGTTTCCTATACAAATTGCCGTATCCGGCCAGGCGCGAACATCTGTACCGATGATTTTCACCCGGATAGAATCCATAGTTATGCAACCACCCCAGCTGGATACAGCTATATAATACACACCACTGTCTGCAAGTGTGCTGTAATAAATTGAAGGGGTGGGTACATTATCATAAAAACCATTGGGGCCGTTCCATTCATAACTGGCTGCTCCATCTGCTTTAAATAACAAGGGCAGTCCCGAGCAAACCGGCGAATTACTGCTGATGGTATAACCGGCAGGTGGTCCCTGAATTTCCACCCGGAGTTTATTGGATACCACCCGGCAGGCCGGATTGGTAATCATACTCAGATCTGCACCACTCAGCCTGTAATAAAAAGTATCCGGCAGTGTATAGGTTTGTGTGAGTAACGGGCTGGTGGCACCGGGAATATCGGTCCAGGTGGCGCCGGAATCCATACTTATTTGCCACTGCAAGGCAGGATTATTGTAATATGGCTCCATGGTACCGCTGAATGTAATTGTGGGATGCTGCTGATAGCAGGCCGCTTTCACTGTATTATTCGGTTCGCCGGGAAACTGAATATTCATAGCGGCCCCTTTTGGACGAAGCCGGATATCATCAATAGCAAAATCCTCCGCACAATCATAATATGTCGTCAACAGGTCAATCCGTAAGACCAACCTGCCTGTAATGGCCGGCATATTGAGCCAGATACCGAATTCGCCAAACTTATAGCCCATAAACGGATTGGCAAAAGAGATCCCGTTTCGTATAGTGTCTGTCACCAGGATCTGACCGGCTTCGGTTTCCAGTGAAAATGCAAGCCGTGGAAAGAAATGGGAGCCCGGACAGGTAACGGGTCTGTCTACATTTATAATGGCCGCTGAAAAAAAATAATCAATTCCCGGACAAAGGGATTGCTGTACCGTATCCATATACAACAGGCGCGAACCGGTTGCCACGGTATTGTTCACCAGCATCAGGTTGCCTTCAGCATGGGTCATATCATAGGTGCTGTTCTGATCATTTGATAGCGGAATCCATTCATCATTGAAGCAACTGCCTGCAGGTACCCGTTTGATAATAGAATAATATCCGGGAGGCGGGCAAAGGGTGGTACTGCGCTGAAGGGAGGTGCGACCCTGGGGCAAGGCCGGCCCGATAACTGCCTCTCCTTTGGGAGAAATCCCGAAATGCTGCCAGTATACCGGTGCACCAAAACCCTGCTGACCTCTTGCAGCAGTGCCAACAAACAGCAGGTGTAAAAATATTAATATCGTTTTCCTGGCCGTATACATTCAATACCCCGGGGCTTGTTTCAATGTGAGGCGGGACTGGTGAACCCGAGTCGCTTTATTCCGGTTTGAATTTCCGGGCAGCTCATAAAGAGATTCCACAACAGTCCGCTCCGGTAATTTTCTATCATTACAATAATGGGGCCCTGGTCAATCGCCAGGTGAGAAGAGGCTACCCAGTTTTTTGATTCGTTGAAAGCATCCACAAAACCATACTCACTCCAGATTTTATCACCGAGATCAGTATAAAAATGACGTAATGCCTGCATCGAATATACGGGTGTGTAAGGGAATGCGCTCAGCGCGGCTGTTGGGGAAATGGTGCCAAGGTCCTCGGTGGGGGAATGCGCGGCATATCCATTATAGGTATCACTGGCCGTTAAGCCCCAGCAGTTTTCACCATAGCCTTTAAATTTATTTGGATTACGTACACAATGTTCCCGGTTGATCAGGGTATGGTTCAGGTTTTGTTCCCAGTAATCAGCGTACCGGTCTTTTAATCCTCGCGGATCAAGGCCCAGGAAAGAATACTGTGAGAAAAACAATGGGCCCCCATAATCAAATCCAAGCGGGAGTTTGATATCATAAAATGATTTCCCGTTTTTGAAGAAATTACTCTCCGCCCAGCCCCGGTGATACACGGCCGGGGATACACTGTATTTTTCATTGGGAGATGAAGCCGCGAGAACATACATGATCAGGCATTCGTTGAATCCCCGTACAGGAAAATTCATGGCCCATCCGTTATTCGGACTCCAGTGCCAATACAATACTTCCTGTCCGCCATTGGTAAACCAGTTCCATTCAATATCCGGCCACATCCAGGATATCCGGTTACGCAATTCTGTTTCAGTGGCATTGGTGCCAGTGAAATACTGACGGGCACATAACAATCCCTGAAATAAGTAAGAAGTTTCCACCAGGTCAGCCCCGTCATCTTTTCGGCTGAACGGGATTGTTTTGCCGGTGGCGCCATTTAACCAATGTGGAAAGGCTCCGTGATAGCTATCTGCTTTCAGTAAAAAATTAATTAGTTTAAGGAGGAATTTTGCCGCTGTATCGCGGCTGATCCATTTTCTTTCAGTGGCTACGATTACGCTCATAACCCCAAAACCTGTTCCGCCGGTGGTTACCGTTTCCTCACCATAGCCATAACTTTCATTACTTCTTTCCCTGGCCATCCCGGAGACCGGATGAGCAAAATCCCAGAAATAACGAAATGTCTGTTTTTGGACCAGGTCAAGCAGCGCACTGTCCGTTAAGTTTTTGGGTCGGCCTGCCGGATTGAATAGCGGGTCAGTCTTTTGTCCCTGAGCCGGCAAAAGTAACAAGGCCATAACCCCGGTAAGAAGTTGTCTCTTTATTCGCATAAGATGTTCTTGATTCAGGAATAGATCTTCACAGGTATGGCGCACTAAAACCAAGGGATAACATCCCGGTTTTTACTTCCGGACAACTGGTAAACAGGTTCCACAACAAACCGCTGCGGTGATTTTCAAGCATGATGATAACAGGCCCCTGGTCAATTGCCAGAAAAGAAGTGGCAAACCAGGTATCCCTTAATGAAAAGGCATCCACGAAACCATACTCTTTCCATATTTTATCACCGAGTACATAATAAAAGAATTTCAAAGCGGCCATAGACTGGTCTGGTGTATACGGAAAAGACGCCAGGGCGGCTGTAGGCGCAATCACCCCCCTGTCGTTGGTGGGTGAACTGGCCGTATAGCCATTAGGTATGTCACTGGCCGTAAGTCCCCACACTGAATCACTGTACCCAACGCCGCCAGCCTGGTTACGGCGGCAATATTCATAATTGATCAGCGTATGGTTGCGTGTATGGGTTGCATAATTAGCCCAGCTATCGGTCAGCCCGTTAGGGTTGATGCCAAGGAACGAGTATTGTGCCAGGAAAAGAGGACCTCCCTGGGCCGGCCCCAGCGGTAATGTATATCCGTAATATGAATTACCGTTCACAAACCCTGCCCCGCCATTAGCCGCCCAGCCATTGGTATATACGACTGCCGGTATTCCATGTGTGGTGGACGAAGCCGCTAATACATAGGTAATCAGGCATTCGTTCCAGCCACGGATTTGCATGTTCATCGCCCAGCCTTTATCGGGACTGTAATGCCAGAACAGCGTATTCTGTCCCCCGTTGCGGAACCAGTCCCATTCCACATTATTATACAGGGTATTGATATCAGATCGCAGGGTGGCTTCAGCTGCATCCACCCCGTTGAAATACTGGCGGGCGGTCAATAAACCCATCATGAGGTAGGATGTTTCCACGAGGTCAGCCCCGTTATCATTACTGCTGAATGGAATAATCGCGCCGGTGTTTCCATTCAACCAATGGGGGAATGCCCCTTTTACTTTAACAGCTGTGTTTTTAAGAAAAGAAACCATCGTTTGCAGACGGGCCAGCCCCTGTGCCCGGGTAATGAACCCGCGGTTGATTCCGGTTACAATGGCCATGACCCCGAAGCCTGAACCACCGGAGGTAACCAGGTCACCAGAAGTATTACGTTCACGAGACAGTCCGCTCACCGGGTGCGCAAAATCCCAGAAGTATTTAAACGTGGTTTGTTGAATTTTATCAAGCAGTTCATTATCCGTCAGTAAAGGAAATTTCCTGGAGGAATCAATCTGTGTAACAAGCACTTTATCAATGCTGCCGGAAAGGGATCCCCCTGCTGCAGATTTAACAGAATTGGTCAGCTTAAACTGGTATTTCGTAATACCAGCCAGCGTCGAATTGGGTTGTATCAGTAGTACGGAATCGCCTTGTTGATAGGAAAGTGTATTGGGAACTGTAATTCCGGCAGGATCCGTGAAAGAGATGGCACCCGCTACGGTTGTCCGCATCAACGGGGCGGAAAATACAATTTTCAGCACTGGTTGACGGGATGCTCCATAATGAAGGTCATCAAATGTCCGGCTGTCCACCCAGTTGCTGCGTATCGTTAATGCAGCGGGTGGGGTGGGTGGCGGAGGAGGTGAATTCTTATCTCCGCAACTCATCAGTAAAACAAGTACTATAAATACAGGCAAGGAGCTCTTCATGATCGGATCCCGGGTTATTTGATGATATACGTATTTATTGAATGAGCCTTTACCTGCGCTTCAGCTGCTTTCCCATTGATCCAGAGAAATACCGGCGAAGTATTGTTTCCCTGGTTCATGACAATCACCACAACCGTTCCGTCCGGATTAAGGAAGGCGGTGGACAATAACTGGCTGCGGCTGGGACTGCTGATAATGCGTTTGGCGCCCGGTTGAATGAATTTGGAAAAGTGTCCGATATAATAATAGGCATTGGTATAAATAAGCTGACCTGTGCGGGTATCCCCGTGAACAGGGGCAAAACAGAAATTCTGCACATGGTTGGGACCTCCGGTTTCATCCAACAGGATATTCCAGTCCGTAAATCCGACCATCCCATTATTGAAGTCATTAATCATACTGCGTCCATACTCTTCCCCTAATACCCAGGCATTGTAACGGGCTGCATTGAAACTCTCCGCACAACCTTCCGTAAACATGATATTCTTATCAGGGTATGCTTCATGCACCCTGCGCAGGTTATCATACATCGGCTGACCGCCACTCCAGTCCTCATACCAGTGAAACCCAATTCCCCAGGCATATTTAGCCGCTTCAGGATCATCAAAATAAGTGCGGGCCCGCTGATAAATGAGATCACGGTTATGGTCCCATACAATGATTTTCTTATCCTGCAGCCCTTCTTTATGCATGGTAGGCCCCAGGTGATTTTTCAGAAAATCCCTTTCTTCTTCTGCTGTATAAATACAACTTTCCCAGCGTTGTGTGGCCATGGGTTCATTCTGTACGGAGATACCCCACATCGGTATTCCCTCCTTCTCATACTCTTTGATAAACTTTGTATAATACATGGCCCAGCTGTCGTAAAATTCTGGTTTCAGTTTACCGCCATGCAGCATATCATTGTTGCTCTTCATCCAGGAGGGTGGGCTCCAGGGACTGGCAAATAAATTCAGTTTGCCACCGGCTGCTTTCATCGCTTCTTTTATAAAGGGGATCTTATACTTCCGGTCATGTTCAATATTGAACGACTTCAGCTCTTTGTCCCCGTCCTGAACATAGGTGTACATATCACTGCTGAAATCGCAGCTATTGATATTGGTTCTGGCTACGGTATAGCCGATACCGGTTTCTTTATCAAAATAGGCTTTCAGGAATTCCGCCTGTTTGTCTTTCGGCAGTTTATAAAAAGTTTCTGCAGAGGCGTCAGTCATGGCCGCGCCGGTTCCAAAATAGGTCTGGAAGGTTTTTTGCGGATCCACAAAAACGATGACCTCATTTTCAAATGGTTGCGCCTTTTCTTTAAAAGTGAGGGTATCCGTAAGGGATAAACGCAGATCAGAACTGTCTGCCGTGGTCCAGCTGATTACTTTTTTCCCTTCAGTTGAGAAAGAGGTGCCGGAAACCGGTGCATTTTCTTTACTGTCAGGCTTATTATTACAGGAAAAGACCAGTACGGCAAACAGGAGAAGTGAGGAATATTTTAACATGACTTATGATTTAATATATTACCAGATATATGTTGCTACAGCATTTCCGGGGATGCTAACCACCGCCCATTTGCCTTTATATTTCAGATTTACGTTTACAGCTGCCCCGTTTTCATTCACCACCAGCATCACTTTTTTCCCGTCAGGCCTGATAAAAACCACATTGGAAACCGTTGAACCCGTTGAGCTTTCTATACGAACGGATCCGGGTGTAACAAACTTAGAAGCGTGGGCCACTATATAATAACTCACATTTTTACTTGCCACAGAACCGCTGATAGTTACAGCACCCTTGCACTCAGAACAACCACCTGGAGTATGTGGCTGGTAATTGGGGTCACTGGCCAGGTTCCATTCAAGTGCCACTTTGCTCCAGTTGCGCATCGAACCAATGATCACATTTTTCATATGCCACTTCAGGTCGCCGTCAAAACTGCCGTTAGCACCGGTCCATTGTTCTGTAAAATAAAGGTTCTTATCCGGGTGAGCAGCGTGCACGCCTGACATCGCCCCGATTTCTCCTTCATATAAGTGAAATGCACTCCCATCTACAAAGGCTTTGGCTGCAGGATCATCCATTATCGTGATCGGGTAGTTCGGATTATTACAGTTATGATCCCATACCACAATTTTTGTTGTAATCCCCGCATTCCGGAAAGCCGGACCAAGGTGATTCTTTACAAACTCCCCCTGCTGTAAGGCGGACATCACCATACTGGGGTTATTGCCTCCATGTTGAGGCTCATTCTGTACGGTGATGGCATGCAGGTTTATTCCTTTTGCAGCCATTGCCTGGATATATTTCACAAAATACTGAGCATATACACTGTAATACTCCGGCTTCAGGCTGCCACCAATGCTGCTGCCATTATCTTTCATCCAGACAGGTGCACTCCAGGGAGAGCCCATGATCTTCAGATTCGGGTTGATAGCCAGGATCTTTTTTAAGACCGGAATCAGATCCACTGTGTCTTTAGACAAACTGAAGTTTGACAAGGAGAGGTCTGTCTGACCAGCTGCAAGGTCGTCATAACTAAACACAGCTGCATCCAGATCGGAGGCCCCGATACTGATGCGGATATAACTTACACCGATGCTGCTCTCCCCGGCACCAAAAAATTCGTTCAGCAATGAATTCTTAGATGCCTCATCCATTTTATTGATCAGGAAAGCACTACCCCCGGTAAGCGAATAGCCAAACCCATCTACCGTCTGAAAAGTTTTTGTGCTGTCGATTTCGATGATGGAATTATTATTAGCATCAGTGCTAAAAACGAATGAAGTGGATTGCTTTTGCAGGGTGGCGGTCTGGTCAGACCTGGTTATCCAGTATTCCGCATTCACCGTTTCACTGTTGTTGTTATTTCCCCCTGCGTTATTCTTGGAGCAATTAGACGACATTGATACCACCCCTGCCAGGAGGAATAAAGAAAGGCTCATTCTGGTTTTCATGATGTAGATGTATTGAAGTAAAGTTGCCTAGTTTTTCTTTAAAAATACAAGGGGGCCATTATTACGGGCTATCACCAAAAGTGAGTCGCCGGTCCCGGTACGCACCCAGTCAATATCCCTTGCTTCCCCCTTAAAATTGTTCATAATATTATGCGCACCGGCTGCAGTCCCATCCTTTGCAAAACTGAACTGCAGGGGCTGCATGGCATCATAACGGCCCTCATAAGGTATCACCCCGTAGTAGTTTCCTGCGGCAAGAATACGGACACCCTCCTTGCCTGATGCCAGGTTCATACACATTAATGGTGCTGTTTGTGCAGCATCTGCCATATCAGAACGGGTAAAATCTCCTTTCCCGTTATTGATAAAACAGGAAGAGGACAAGGTTTCCGCCTGAAGTGTTGTGTAATCTTTAAAAAGATCGTAAAACATATACTGAACAGTTTTGCCGGCCACATCACTGTAATTCAAATAGGCCTTTTTTAACACCGGGAGGGATCGCTCCAGCTCATCTTTTGCCAGGAAGGTATACTCCTTTTTATCAATAGTATAACACAGAATCTGCTCCACTGTCCCGTTATTATCAAAATCCTTCATAAATAGTTTCAGGGGGCCGTTCTTACCGGCCCGGAATTTTGAATTATGCCCCCAGTTACCGGCCAGCAGATCCGTGTACCCATCGCCGTTTACATCTGCGGCAAATAAACTTTGCCAGAGACCGGTGGAACCCGGGATCGCGGTTTCGGTAAATACCCCTTTTTTATTAATAAATATTTTAAGGGGCATCCATTCACCGGTTATCACCAGATCGGGCCAGCTGTCTTTGTTAACATCTGCAAAAACAGCAGCTGTCACCATTCCGGCTTTCTGCAGGAATATAGTATTCCGTTCAGCCATGTCAAATGTGGCATCTCCCCGGTTTAGATATAAATAGGAGTTTACCGGCTGTCCATAGCCGGTCTGGTTTGCTAAGTTGCCAATAAAGAAATCCATATCCCCGTCCTTATCTATATCTGAAACAGCAATACAGGATTTGCTTTCATACTGTACAGGGAATGCCAGTTCTTTCTTCTTAAAATTGCCTTTCCCGTCATTTATGTATAAGCGATCTTCTCCCTGCCGGCTGGTTGCCAGGATTTCATTCCCCCCGGTAATCACCAATAAATCGGGATGAGTGTCACCATTCGCATCAAAAAAAGCCGCATCCACATCTTCGCTTTCTTTATTGAGATCGAAATCCGGTTGCAGGGAAGCAGAAAAGCGGCCATCGGCTCCCTGTATCATCAGTACCCCGGATTCACCTTTTCCACTGCAAACATAGATGTCATCCAAACCGTCACCGTTCACATCCGCAACGGCCGTTTTGGGGCCTCGTGCGGAAAGCGTGTGAGGAATAAGGTATTGGATATCAAAATCATTGAATTCATTTTCTTTATGCCGCCATGGATTTCCCATTGAGGATGTTATATCACTATAGCCGGTTTGAGCGGGTGGGAAAAAGATTGAATAATCAAAATGTCCGGTTGCATCTTTCTGTTCAAGTACCAGGCTCTTATTGGCCGGCAATTGTTTTAAAAGTTGCATCCGCTGATCGGGCCAAACCACCAGGATACTGTCTGCCTTAACAACCTCCCCTAGTCCAAAATGAAGGCGGGGTTCCACAGATGACTGAAACCCGCGGGTCGTCATCAGTTGCTGGTATTGCAGCTGGCCACCGGCCCACAGGTAAATTTTAGCGCCGATCCCAAACCGGTTCATACTGTCACCGGAAAAGCGGATACCCAGCTGGTTCCCCGGATTGCTGTTATTGCGTAAAACAGTCGCTTCCGCATCAAGGCAATTGATTACCATATCAAGGTCTCCGTCATTGTCAAAATCCGCATATACGGATCCGTTATAAAATCCCTTCAGATTGCCGGTGCCCCATTCCTCGCTCATATCCCTGAACGTATATTCATTTTCATTCCGGAAAAAAAAGGGATGCGAACTTCCTTCCGGCATTGCGTCAATGGTTTCCTTATCGAATTTGTCTGTATAGTTCAGCCCCTTATTCACTTCCTGGGCCGATACAAACCGTATATAATCCAGGTCCACCGGCCTTTTTACAATACCGCTGGAAATAAAAAGATCTTTCCGGCCATCATTATCGAAATCGGCAAACAACGGTGCCCAGCTCCAGTCAGTCGCAGAAATACCAGCCTGCAGCGCTATATCGCTGAAGCTGTTTCCGTTTCCATTGTTTTGCTGTAAAACATTGCGTGAAACCTGGTGCTGGTATCCGTTTTTCTCCAGTTTGAACCGGTAGATATCAGGATTTTCATCACTGCCATATGTTTTCATTGTCTTTTCATCCGGAGGCAGCATATCCACTGTTATGATATCCGGCTGGCCGTCATTATTATAGTCATTAATATCATTGCCCATGCTGAACCGGCTGTAATGCCCGAAATGAGCCGCTCCGTTTTCTGTAAATGTGCCATTCCCGTTATTGAAATAACAATAGTCATTCTCATGAAAGTCATTTCCGATATAGATGTCCTCCCACCCGTCATTGTTCAGGTCAGCTACGGACAGCCCAAGACCATACCCGAGATTACTCTGGTAAATACCGGCTTCTTTTGAAACATCCGTGAAACGGCCGGTGGCTTTGAGGTCATTCCGCAGCAGGACATCCCCGGAAAGCGGATCATACTTACGCCGGCTGGCTGTATCCACTACGTTGGCATGCGGCCGGTCCGACTGATTCAGGATATAACAATCCAGATCGCCGTCGTGGTCATAATCAAAAAAGGCTGACTGGGTTGTCAGTCCGGAAAAGGCTAATCCGAAAGCTTCACTTTTCTCCGTAAAACGGTTGTTGCCATTATTAATAAAAAGTTCGTTGTGCCCGGTTAGACCGAATTTGCTGCTTACGGAACTAACATAAATATCCAGCAAACCATCCCCGTTTACATCAGCCATTGTAACACCGGAACACCAGTCAGATTGACCGGCCACTCCGGCCTTATCTGTAATATCTTCAAACTCAAAATTTCCTTTGTTGAGATAGAGCCGGTTCTTGCCTTTCTGGTTGGCGGAAAAAAAGATATCGGTAAGTCCGTCATTATTGATATCACCGGCAGCCACTCCCCCGCCATTATAGAAATACAGGTAGTACAGAATATTAAACCGGTCCTTTTCAGGAACGTGATTTGAAAAACTGATATGAGTCTGTGCAGATGAAAGGGAGGTAAAAAGGGGGCGTTTCTTTTGCCGGCTACAACTGTACAGCAGCAACAAGGAACATAATAGCGCTGTCGTGGAAGTTCTCAACATATAGTGCAATTCAAAATATGACTAGGCCAAAAAAGCGTAAAAGGGCTGAAACAATAAATTGTTCAGCCCCTTTTTGCTTATGCTCTGCGATTGCCAAAAAAAATATTCAGTCCAACCGCTGATGTTTCATTACAGCTTGCCGGTAAACAGGCTGGACACTTCAGTGGCAGTAAGTGCGGTAGTATACATACGGATCTGGTCAATACTTCCTTTAAATGTGGAAGCCAGCCAATCATCCGTGTCAATACTGTTTGAAGGACCTGAACCAATCCGCATTTCAGTTATTTTACTTTCATCCATATTCAGGTTGCCATGTGTACCCCAGTTTCCGGTTGTGGGCCGGGCTGCTCCATCCAGGTAACAAGTCATTACGCTGGTGGTGGCATTATACACGAGGGCGATATGATGCCAGGCGTCGTTCATCATTCCGGCAATCTGGTTGCCACCTTCCCAGGTAAACCATGCATCTCCATTGTTCTTATCCACAAACATCGTCTTAATAGCGCATGCCGTATTATTCCCTTCCAGGAAAATGAGGGCCTGTGCACCTGACCAGTGACCATTGCTGGATTTGAAGCTCATAATATATTCAGGACCATTGGTACCTGTATTGTTTTTTGTCTGGCCATTGCTTTTATACCAGAACGAAATAGTAAAACTCTTGGCATTTTTGGCCCAATCGTTTGGTTTGGCGTATTTGACAAACTTCTTATTCTCGCCTTTCACTGCTTTCCCTTTAATGCCATCCACAGATGCCAGGGGATTGTCTGCAGCAAAGTTTGCGCGGATACTATCCACTGCATTCATCAGGGGATTAGTTGTAGTTCCGTCAAAAGCAACATAAAAAGCCAGCGGACCTCCGGGAGGGTTTGAATCCTCGGGGAAAGAGCCCAAATCCGGCTTTGACATTTTCTGGCAGGAAGCCAGCAACAATAGAGCGCCGGCAGCGAAACCAATTTTCCTTATTTGTTTTTTCATTTTATTAATTTTTAATGATTAATCAGGAATCAGGGGATGATCGGATCATCCCCTGAGAAGATTATATCTTACCAGCATGGGTTTTGAATAAGTACTCCACCTGCAAAGTCAATAGCTGTCTGAGGCAGCGGATAATATTTATGGCAGTTTGTATATCCAGACGGGCCAAGTACAGTTACTGCATCACCCCATCTTACCAGGTCAAAGAACCGCTCGCCTTCCATAGCCAGTTCCATACGTCTTTCCTGCTTGATCGCAGCACGCATCTGGGCCTGGGAAGTAAACGTAATACTGGGTAATCCGGCACGGTTACGAATCATATTCACCCAGGTGGTTGCATTGGTCTGGTTTGTCCCGCCACCAAGTTCGTTTGCAGCTTCAGCGGCCAGCAGCAGTACATCAGAATAGCGAAGCAATGAGTGATTCAGCCAGGCATTCTGACGGCGACCTGTATAGGTCTGCATAGCAGGTTCCGGGTATACTTTCTTATTCCAGTACAAACGGGGGATAATCGGGTAAGCCGGAACGGTTTTACCATAACCATCATCCTGACCTGAAAATAAGATAGTGGCTGATTTACGTGCATCACCTGCTTCGTAAGCATTTACCAGATCATCTGTTGGTGTATTCCATCCCCAACCCAGATCCCAGTCTCCTGATCCACGCACTCCCTGCTCTACCCCAAACTCATAACCGTTATCGGGCACGCCATTGGCACCCAGATCAGCCTGAATTTCAAAAAGGGATTCTTTTGAGTTTTCACCTGCTACCTTGAACAGGTTACTATAATTACTCAGTAACTGGTAATTACCAGAGTTGATCACTTGTTGACAGAGACCAAGCGTGGCCGCCCAGTTCTGACTATAGATTTTAACTTTAGCCAGCAGGCCCATTGCAGTATACTTGGTGAGGCGCCCCGGGAAACGGCTGTTGCCAGTGGCATTAAGCCAGTTTTCAGGAAGATCACTCACGCCTGCCTGCAGATCTGCATCGATCAGGGCATAGATATCAGCAACTGTTGCTTTCGGCTTTTTAGAATCATTGGCATTATAAATTCTGAAATCAATTTTTGGCACTTCACCAAATACACGGACCAGCTGGAAGTAAGTGAGTGCGCGGAAGAACTTGGCTTCAGCGATATTCACTTTGGATGCCGGATCAGTGAGACCCAGTGAGTCAGCGATCTGCAGTACGGTGTTGGCTTTATTTATCAGGTTATAGTTCTGATCCCAATAAATTGTTGGAGCCCAGTGTGATTTCTGATACTGGAAATCATCAAAAATCACGCCCCAGTCGGCACCATCAGCAGGGCTACTTCCTTTCATGGCATCATCCCCGCGGAAGGAATGGAAACCAAACCATGGAATACTGCTGTATCCGTGGTAAGCAGCACCCCGGTCAAGGAATGAGCCGTATAAACCAAAGACCTGCCCTTCAAGACCACCCTGATTCAGATCCTCCAGGGATGCCTGTAAGGGTTTGCGGTCAAGAAACTTTTTACACCCCGTAAATGTTGTACCAGCAATGGCTATTGCCAGCATCAACCATAAAAATTTGTTTCTTCTCATATTATTCGTTTTATAGAATTCAATCGTTTATTAAAAATTGACATTAATACCTCCTGAAATAATCATCGGAATCGGGTCATTACCAGTATCGATACCAAATGATGTCGGAGAACCTCCGAATTCAGGTGAATAACCAGAGTTGCGTTTCCAGGTCTTCAGATTCTGTATGTTAAAGAATGCCCGAAGACTTTTGATATGCATTCTCGCCAGCATATCAGCGTTGAAATTATACCCGATCTGGAAGTTCCTGATACGGAAGTAGCTGCCATCTTCAATACCATAGCTGGAAGGCAGGCGGTTAGTGGAGTGGTCATCGCCCAGGATCGGATCCCAGTTTGATGTACCGGCACCATGCCAGCGGTTCAGCTTGAATTTCGGATAGTTAAACTTGGTATAAGGCAATTCTGAACTACCCCAGTAACGGTAGATCTCACCACCGTAAACGCCTTGCATATCCACACTCAGATCAAGCCCTTTATACTTTACAGTAACGTTACCGCCATAAATAAAGTCAGGAGTCGGGTTACCGATCATCGTACGGTCATCTGTATTAACCACACCGTCTCCGTTCAGGTCCTTGTACTTAAGATCGCCGGGACCATAACTGTTGCCAAGGTTCATAGTCGGGGATGCCAGTTTATCTGCATAAGACTGGTACACGCCTTCCACAACATAACCGTAAAAATAGCCGATCGGGTTGCCTGCTACAGTACGGTTGGGGTATTGTTCATCCGGGTTTGAGGTAAATGGAGAATTCAGGAATTTATTGTCAAATGTGGTCATATTACCGGAAACTGTTACCGTGAAGTCTTTTTTGACTTCATGAGTGTAGCTGGCAGAAAGTTCCAGACCACGGTTACGCATATCACCGATGTTGGTAAGTGTTTGCAGACCGGCACCTGCACTGATCAGTGCCAGCAGATCCACGGTTTTCTTGTGGTAATAGACAACCTCACCATGCAGTTTGCGCTTTAACATGTCAAACTCAATACCGATCTCTTTACCATGTACTTTTTCCCAATGCAGGTTACGGTCGGCCAGGTAAGTTTCAGTGTACACAGGCACGATAATAGTACCAAACACAGCCGTGGAATTTGTAGCCAGAGAAGGATAAGCAGGGTAGTCAAATCCATACGTATTCTGTACACCCAGTACACCAAAGCTGGCTTTCACTTTCAGGTAATCAAATACATTCTGGTTTTGGAAAAATCCTTCTTTACTAACCTCCCAGGCTGCACCCACTGAGTAGAAATTATCACCCTGGTTGCCATAATCCTGGCGCCATGCTGATGACCAGTCACGGCGGAAAGACCCGTTCAGCAGGTATTTTCCTTTGAAATTATACAATGCACGGAACAGTCCTGATACAGTGGCTTTTTCCCACTGACCGGAAGAAGCAACACGGGTGCTCTTGTCTCCAAATCCGTTGTCCAGATACCAGAAACGTTTGTCATTGGGAATCGGCAGACCGGTCAGGGATTGTTTGATAGAACCAAACAAGCCGCGGTATTCATTATAATAAGTAGTGAATCCACTTGTCAGGGTCAGGCCATGATCGCCATAGCTCTTTTTGAAAGTCAGGATATGATCCTGCTGGAATTTGTTCCAACGCTGAGTGGATTGTGAAACTTCTGTACGATTATAACTGTTGTGAATAAACGTAGTTCCGCCGATCGGATCGTACAGACTGTCTATCGGGCGATAGCTACGGCCATCCACCACAGACATATCAGCATAGAATGTAGAACGCCAGTTCAGGTTCTTCAGGAAACTGATATCAGCATATACACTGGCAACCGAACGGTTTTCGTAATTCAGCTCTTTGTCCCAGTTGTCATTCAGCTCCATGGCCGGGTTGATCATTTGTGAAGACTGAATAGCCAGGTTGTAATAGGCACCGGCAGCATCATTGTATACAGGGGTAACCGGGAGTGCACGGCGGGCCTGAAAGAGCAGGCCGCGGGCATTGCCGTAAGGATTACGTTGACGGAATGTATTCAGGGTAAAACCAAGTTTAATCCCTTTTGTGACTTTCACTTCATCGCTCAGGTTCAGGGACATTTTACGAAGGCGCTCATGCTGCACAATACCTTCCTCATCTGTATAGCCAAGACCTAAGTAGAATTTGTTCTTATCGGTAGCTGTGCTTACACTGAAGTTGGTCATGGACATGGTACCGGTTTGTGTCATGGCATCCACCCAGTCCGTATTACCGGTCCAGGGGGTAAAGTCAAAACGGTCCGTACCGGTTATACCCAGGTTATCCTGCTCTTCTTCAAAAAGCATTTTAAACTCTGCTGCATTAACCATATCAATTTTGTCTACCAGTTTCTTTGAACCGAATGTGGTATTGAAGTTGATATTCACCTGGCCGGTTTTGGCTTTCTTGGTTGTAATGGCAATTACACCGTTTGCACCACGTACCCCAAAGATGGCCAGTGAGGAAGGATCCTTCAGGATTTCGATAGACTCAATATCATTTGGATTGAGGAAACTGATATTATCATTAAAGATACCATCCACCAGATAAAGCGGTTTTACACCGGCACTGGATAATGAGTTGGTTCCACGGATGCGGATATCAGGTTCCTGGCCGGGTGTACCGGAGTTTACCACGCTCAGACCAGCTACTTTACCCTGCAGGGAAGCAACCGGGTTAACGTTGGGTTTGTCGGCAATATCACGTCCACTGATCTTAGTAATAGATCCGGTCAGGTCGCGTTTGCTGGCTTGTCCATAACCAATCACCACCACTTCATCAATCTTCCTGGCAGATTGCTGCAGGGTGATGCTGAGTGATGATTTTCCGGCAACAGCCACTTCGATGGTTTCGAAACCTACAGAGCTGATTACCAGTGTTGCGTCATCAGGAACAGTAAGGGAAAAATTTCCGGCGGCATCGGTTGTTGTTCCGGTCCGGGAACCCTTAACAGCAATAGAAACACCGGCAAGTGGTTCTCCTGTAGAAGAAGTTACTTTACCGGAAACCCGCAGATCCTGTGATTCGATCTCGGTAGCGGTCATTCCTTCTTTCAGGACTACCAGTTTGGAAGCAAGGATTTTGTAGCTCACCCCGGTGTTGGCCAGGATTTTGTCGAGCAGGTCGGTCACAGGTGCATCGACTGCGTCGATGGTGACCCGGGGCTTTTTCTTTAAGGCATTTTCACTGAAGAGAAAACGATAGTTGGTTTTCTTTTCAATGGCGAACAATACTTTTTTGATTTCAGCCTCGTTCATTTTCAGCGTGATACGATCTTGCGAAAAGCCACGGGCAGATACCTGAAGACAGGCAATCAGCAAAAAAGCAATCGTCAATTTCATAATTCTGGCAATCTTTGGTAACAGGTCCTTTTTAGAAACAGCAGTCGTTTCGTTTTTTTTCATACTTAGCAATTGAAGAGTTAACAATCGGCTTCCCTGAGGTCACCGGTTCTTTTTTACTAACCTGACAGTACCTTTCAGTACCGTCTGTTATCCTTCCGCTAAGAAGTGTTGATAATGGCATTCATTTGGCATAAGCATTAGCGGTGAATAATTATTTTACTTCCGTTTTTTTCGTATTGAAATGGTATAAATTCCTTCAGGGCTTCCAGCGCCTGAACAATCGTTTCAGATTCAAAAATTCCGTTCAGCCGTTCCTCCCCGATCCGCAAGTCAGTAATATCGATCTCCACATTATACCAACGCTCCATTTTTACAGCCAATTCACTGAATGATTCATCCCGGAATACCAGTTTATTATTAACCCACTGGATTTCTGCCACGGTACTGTCCACCGGATTATACTTCAGTTTATTGATCGACATCAGGGTATTGATCACCGGCAATTCGGTACGGGCGATATTTCCAGTCCTTATCTCCTGTTTTTTGCTATCCTTCTCTAAATGAGCGATATCATTCTCCACGACCAGTTTTTCACTGGGCGTAAGAATGATCTTATCATTTGGCCTGTTACGGATGGTCACTTCTATACTTCCCCGTATCAGGCTGGTTTCGGTCTGCTTATCTTCCGGATACGCTTTCACATTGAAGGCGGTACCCAATACTTTGATTTTTATACTGCTGGTATTTATAATAAACGGCTTTTCCTTGTTTTTTGTCACATCAAAAAAACCTTCACCAGTCAGCATTACTTCCCTTGTTTCAATACCGAAATCTTTATTATAGGTAAGCTTACTTCCTGCATTGAGCCATACGACTGACCCATCGGGCAGTTGTACTTTTGATTTTGAACCCGGGCGGGTGGAAATTTCATTGAGTTGCCCGGCAACTTCATCCCCTGG
>DAORKK010000029.1:0-29134 GCA_035439525.1 Chitinophagaceae bacterium | reverse complement strand
TGAAACGCAATCACTCCCCCGGGTGATATGTTTTTTCTATATTCTTCTCCACATCTTCTTTATAAAACAACACGGTCTTAAATGCTCCCTTACTATACATGATTGACTGGTCGAAGAAATGCGGGGAGGCGGGGTCACCGCTATTGCCGCCGGCCAGGAGGGATTTTGCTTTTATTTTCTTGCCGAATTCAACGGCGCAGATAAAACTGTTGCCATGTACTCCGTATCTTTTTTGTGTACCGGGAAAGACACGGCTGCTGTAAGAAGGCAGTGCACCCCAGGCTGAAGAGGCAAAGGGTACAGGTATGCTTTCTTTGCTGTCGTCAAATTTATTTTCAATATCCGCAGAGATGCGTTGGAAGCGGTTGATATTGCCCCAGGATACTTCCCAGCGGCCAAAACGGTTTTCGAGATCTCGCAGGGTTGCCAGCATCGGATAGAGCAGATCGCGGGCAGGGGCGGTCTGTGCATAGTAACGGAATTTATCTACCTGATCGGCTTCTTCATCCTCTACTATTTTTACCTGTAACATAGCCGGCAATAATCGCTGGGCCCATTCGATGGCGAGTGTGGTAGCTACAGATATTTCACTGCTGCGGTAATCCCAGTTTTTCAGAATCATCATCGGTATGGCTAAAAGTCCGTTGAGTGAATCCGGGAAATCTCCTTTTTTTTCAAACGCATTCAGCAAGGCAGGAACAAGTACTTCAAAGGCGGCGAGGCGACGGTCGTATCCGGCGGCAATGACTTTTTCGAGATTGTAGGTTTTGGTTTCACCAAGTACCCGCACGGCATTGATGCCCCTGAAATTTTCTCCATCGGGTGCCATATAGGCCGGGTAGTTTTCTTTCTTCGGACTGTTCGAGCCGGCCACGGTAAAGGGAGTGGAATTGCAATTCTGTAACCAGCCATTTGCCGGGTTGATACTATGCAGGGTCTGATCGATGGAATGATAGCCCTTCCATTCTGTGGCGGCAATACTTCCATCCACTGGTTTACTCCAATCATATGAGGTGTCCCGCTCGGGTACCCTGTTTCCATGCCAGTAAGCAATATTACCTGCCGCATCGGCATACACGGTATTATTGGAGATATTTCCTTTGAGATCGAGGGTCTTTTTAAAATCTTCGAGTCCTTTGGCCTTGGTACGTTGCCAGCATTGCAGTAATCCGTTATACAACCGGTTGTCGGCTTTTACACTGAGCCACTGATCATTTCGTTTGGCCATGATGGGACCATGGTGGGTATACAGCGCTTTAAATTCCTTTTTTGCTTTTCCGGCGCTGCTTTGATAAGACAGCGTGATCTTCTCTTCTTTTACCGGTTTTTGTTGTCCGTTGTATTCATACTGCCAGCCTTTGGACGATTTAGTGATCTTTTCGATATAGCTGTCAGCCGCATCCACATAACTGCTGGTATGCATCCAGCCGCAATGTTCGTTGAAGCCCTGGTAGATGAAAAACTGTCCCCAGGTAACCGCGCCATAGGCATTCAATCCTTCTTCACTTACCATATGCACTTCGGGACGGAAATAGAAGGTCACGTGTGGATTGATATACAGAATGGCATTGCCGGATTCGGTGATCTTCGGGGAAAAGGCAAAACCATTGGAGCCGGTCAGCTTAAGATCTGCTTCCGGGTCGTTAGCTTTGGGCAGGTAAGCAGTTGGTGCTTCACCGGAATAGAAACTTCTGAATTCGGGGGGAGTGATATCTGCCGTACTGATTGCTCCGATACTGCCATCTGTCCACATGAAGGGGAACCAGGGTTCAAAGCGGGTAAGCAGGGCGGGTTTTTTCTCCGGGTGTTTATAGATATAAAAATTCACCGCATCGGCAAAAGCATTGCAGAGTTTTTTGAGCCAGTCGGGGGCATTTTTATAATCCTTTTTGGAATCGGCCTGGCTGATGATCATCCGGTTGAGCAGGTCACTGTAGAGGGCGCTCTCCCCGTATACTTCTGCGGTCCGCCCGAGTTTTTCCATGTAGTTCATTTCCACTCTTGGAAAATCATCTTCACACTGGGCATAGAGTAGTCCGAATACCGCATCCGCATCGGACTTGCCATAGATATGTGGCACGCCGTAATGATCACGGATAATGGTTACGTTTTTGGCCTGTTTTTCCCAGCGGCTGATTTCTGATTTGGAAAAAGGCTGGGCCAGCAGTTGGAGTGGCAGTAAAAGAAGCAGAATATATTTTTTCATATCTACAGATAATGATGTGTGACCGGCTGCTAAGACCGGGATTAATTTTTTAAATAACGATACAGCAAAGCACAGCCAAACGCGATAATAAGATAGACGATAAACCGGAGAAGTCTGCTTTTCCAGTGGTTATTCAATCCAGGCATATTCAATTATTTGGCATTATGGAAATTACTTGTTTTCAGGCTTATCTCCTGATAATTCCTCAATCGTTTTCTTCGCCTCCGCCAGCCGTATCTGTTTATTCTTCTCCACCAGTTTATGTACCGCCCAGTGCTCCAGTTTATGATGCAGGGGAACCAGCAGTGCAGCAATACAAACCAGCGCCAGCAACATCAGTACCGGGGAGTGGTGAGTGATGCGTTCCAGGAAGGGATGGAGTAATAAGTTTAAGAACTCAAAAACCAGCAGTAATGCCACCACGCCCAGGAACTGAATCAGTTTGGTATTAGTGATATGACGTCGGCTGAGGAGGATGAAGAATATAATGAAAGTGATAATACCCAGGGCAATTAAAGCGAATTGGATATTTTGTTTCCTTTGTTCCGCGGCTTTTTCTTTTTCAGCTGCCAGTTCCTGTTGTTTCAGTTCATTTTCAAAGGTCAGCATTTGGGTTTGCTGAACTGTTTTAGCATTGAACATGCTGTCGTTTATGATCCTGTATATCTCTGAATATTTTAAGGCACTGTCGCTGTTTGTCTTTTTATATAATTCCAGCAGGAGCTTCGCCGGCCGGATACTGTAATTGGAAAAGGGGGTATGCTTAACAGTCTCCACTGCTCTTTTTGCATAGATAATGGTTGAGTCTGCCAGGCCATGCGTGTTCAGGAACTGTGCTTTGCCGTAATAAGCCCAACTTAATTGCTTAGGTGAACCGGTTTTAATTCCCTGCTGAATGGCCATATCAAAATAACTGACTGCCAGGGCCTGGTTGCCCATTTTACTATGAATGCTGCCCAGGGTCAGCAGTGTATAACCGAAATAATCATAAAAGCCGGTCCGTAGGCAGAGTTCATAATCCTTCTGTTCATACATCAGGGCAGAATCTGTTTTACCCATCGCGAGATATACTTCGCCCAGGTTTTGAAAGGACAGGGACTGGGCTTTGGTGAATTTTATCTTTTGCCCCAATTCGCCTGTCAGATAATACTGGTATAAGGCCTTGGGGAAGTTGCCCAGGTCCTTATAGATATTTCCCAATACATTACTGGTAATGGACATGAGTGTTTCGTTTCCAATGTCCCGGGCCAGTGAATCTCCCCGGAGGGCATACTCGAGGCTTTTCTGCAAATTGCCTAGCCCCCTGTAATTGTAGCCAATGGAAGTTACGGCATACGCTTCACTGACTTTATCCTTCTTCTCCCGGGCATAGGTTAACAGTAGCTGGATATTATCCAGGGATTTAAGCGGATCGGTTTCTCCCATTTTTGAAAAGAAACTGAAGATCATTTCTACCCTTTTGCTGATGTCTTTTTCGGCCGTAATTTTTGGCAGTAACGTATCCATGCCCTGGGCAAGGACGGATTCTGTACTTGCAACAAAACAAAGGAGGAATAGTATTCTCTTCATTAATAGATTATTTTCCGGTAACCGATTTACTGATCAGCGAAAACACTTCTCCCACTTTTGTATCATCGATCCAGCGGGTCACCAGCATCAGGTCGTGCTCCTGGTCAATAATGATATAGTTACCGCCAAAACCCACGGCATAAAATACGGTGGGTGAAACCTCCTTCCAGCTCTGCGTGGAATTAATCCACCACATATAGCCATATTTTTTCTCGGCCGGAGAAGACTGGTGAGCGGCATGTACCCATTTTTCAGAAATGAGTTGCCGGTTTTTCCATTTACCCTTTCGGAGAAATAATAATCCAAAGCGGGCCTGGTCATAGGTATTGATAAAGATCCCGCCGCCATGATGGCCACCGCCACTTACGGACTGCATCATCAGTCCATCCATATTTACATAGGAGTGATCATAGCCATACCATCTCCAGGTAGTGGAGGCGCCGATGGGATCCATGATTTTTTCTTTGAGCAACATGGGCAAAGGTTTTCGCCAAACCTGCAATAAGGAGTAGGCCAATAGGTTCACCCGTACATCATTGTATTCGTAAACGGTACCGGGTTCATTGAGTTTCCGGTTTTTCCAGTCATCAATACCCCCGGTCTTGGGAGGTCGATCGGCCCAGTCGTGCAGGCCAAACAAAGTGCCTGACCAGTCGGAGGATTGGTTCAGTAAATGTTCCCAGGTAACTTTCGAATTATGAGCACCATCGAAAGAGCCATCCCAGACATAAGTACCTACTTTATCCGTTACTGATTTTATCAATCCGCTGTCAACCGCTAAACCGGCCATGGTTGACAAATAACTTTTGGTAGCACTGAATGTCATATCCACGCGGCTGATATCGCCCCATTGGGCCACGATATACCCGTTTTTAATCACCAGTCCGGCGGGCCCGCCCCGTTGTTTCATGGGTCCGATGATCTTGTAATCCGGTTCACTGGCATAGGCTTTCATATTGGCGATCCGCAGATCACGCTCCATTTTGTTTTCACTGGCCATGGCCAGACGGACCGCACTGTCCAGCAGGACGGCATTCATTTTCAGTTCTTCCGGTTTTTTTACCTGCCAGGCCGTATCCGGGTAATAAATGGATTGGGCATTAATATTAAATACAGCCAGGCTGAATAAAACAGCGAGAACTGAATTTTTAAAAAGCAATAATCGGGTCATGTATAGTATTTCAATTAAGTTTTTTCTTTCCGGATTGTACAGCATGCATGGCAAAATAAATCAACGCAATTACGGCAATAAAAATTACGGTGGACAGTATCTCCCATTTGGTCAGGCTGGTCAGCAACCAGATAATAGCGGCGATGCCAATGACTGGGAACAGCAGCCCCCCGGGTGCCCTGAATGTTTTTTCACCGGCTTCCTGTGGCTGACTTCTCAGTTTCACGGTCGCTAAAATAACGGCCAGGTAGACCAGCAATATGGCGGCACTGGCAAGAATCGCTAATTGTTTAAATCCCCCGGAAACGGACAAGATAAAGATCATGGCTCCGAAGACAGTAATAGCAATATGTGGCGTGGCAAATTTCGGGTGGAGTCGGCTCAATGGCCAGGGGAATACCCCGTCTTTGGCACCGGCAAATAATACCCTGGATGCATTGAGTACATCGGCACTTACGGAACCGAAACAGGAAACAGCAGCGGTGAGTAATAAAATGGTGGCACCAATGGGACCAACGATTTTCTCCGCCACTGCAGCGAGCGGTGCATCTTTGACCGCGGCCATTTGTGCACCAAGGATGCCCTGCGTAACCGCCTGTAATAGCAGGTAGACGATCAGTACCAGTATACCACCCAGGAAAATGCCAAGAGGAACAGTACGTTTCGGATTCTTTATTTCACCACTGGTGCCTAATGCAGATTCAAATCCGGCAAAGGCAAAGAATAAGACCAGGGCCGTATTGCCGAAGGTCTGGACAGAAGGCAGGTGATCCCATTTCAGGTTGGCGGGATCAATTTTACTAAAGCCAAAAATGATTATGCCGAAAATGGGCAAGAGTTTAAGGATGGAGAGCAGTTTTACAACGGCCACTCCTTGTTGGGCGCCCCATATATTCACGATCACCATAAAAGTCAGTAAGATAAAAAAGAAAAGGGCCCGCACCCAGGGATTGAGGAACACGGGGAAAATGCCACCCAGTGAATCCGCGATCAGGTTCATCAGTGCCGCATCGGACAAGATACTCCACCCGATAAAGAAGATCCAGCTGATCATAAAGCCGGCGAATTTGCCGAAAGCCGCTTCCACATAAGCGTAACTGCCGCCGGTAGTGGTAACCCGGCTACCGATTTCCGCATAACATAGCATGATGGCCGCCAGCATAATGCCGCAAAAAATATAGCCAAAGATGGCAAAAGCCCCCAGCTGCACGCCTACAATACCCGGCAGGGCAAAGATACCGGCACCGATGGTAAAGCCGACAATGGTTAGTGCCAGTCCGGATACACCAATTACACGTTTCAGTCCTTCGTCTTTGCTTGGCATCGGTAGGATGATTGTTTTTTTTGAATGTTATTATGCAAGTTATAAGTTGTAGGTTATAAGTTTTAAGTTAAATCAGTTGTCGGTTGTCGGATGTCAGCTGTCAGGAAACAGCCCGTTCTTAGGGTGCTCAGTTAACATATAAGGTTCAATCTCTTTTAAGTAATCTGCTCGCATCTCATAGCTCGCGGCTCGTAGCTTTCACTAGCTTCTGCCATTTCCCATACGTCCCGCTACGCCACAACCACTCTACCGGACCATAGTTAAAGTATTTCAACCAGAGGGTACTGAAAATAATTTGTCCGATAAAGACCAGGAAGGCAAACAACGTAGTATACACGGGTCCTACTTCATGCAGCATGGCGAGTCCGAATCCGTAGAATACAAAGCAACCCACGAGGGAATGCAGGATATAATTGGAAAAGGCCATTTTGCCCACCGGCTGCAGGATGGCCACACATTTTTTACCAAAGGAGGTACGGGCTGCCAAAAAGAACAGGGCCACATAGGCCAGGGCCAGCGGTGCCACGCCGAAAGCATAGACGATGGTTTGGTACAAGCCTTCCATACCGAGATTATAATATTTGCCTTCTTCCATATAGCGGGCCAGCATATAATTACAGGGAAGTCCAAAGATGAGTCCGCCAATAGCGATGGACCAAAGCAGTTTGGTATTGGAGATGATCTGTTTATAGCGGTCATCCTTACCGAGCAGATAACCGAGGATGAACATGCCCAATACTTTGGGAATCCGGCTCTGGAAGACCAGGTCGCCAAAGCGATAAAATACACCGGATAAGAGGGTCTGCAGGTGATCGAAATAGTTTCCGTATTTCAGCTTTTTCACAAATTCTTCAAAGCCACCGATGCCCGCCACCTGGGTATCAATTTTCATCCCGGTATCATATAAAATACCTGCAGGAGCCATCATCCAATCAAATTTCATTTTTAAATAGTAGAGGAGGATCGGGGAGAGTAATAAAATAATAGCGGTGATAAACAGTTTGCGGTCGTTCCATTTCCGGATCCAGAGAAACACAAATCCCACCAGGGCATAGAAGGCCACGATATCACCGGTCCAGAGGAGCAGCAGGTGCGCCAATCCAAGCAGGAACATAAATAACAGCCGCCGGCGTACGAAGGAGACAGGGGTCAGTCCTTTTAACTCGCTTCTTTTGAGTTGAATCGCCAATCCCCAGCCAAAGAGCAGACTGAAGATCGAATAGAACTTGCCTTCGATCAGCAGGTGTTCGATAAAAACGGTTTGTTCATCCCAGGGATGAAACCAGGTTCCGGTTTTGGGAAGAGAGGCATCGTAAAAACTAAAACCAACCGGTAGGTTGGCGATAAAAATACCCAGAATGGCAATACCCCGGAGGGCATCAATCAGGTGAATGCGTTCAGCGGACTGAACGGGTGTCAGGGATTGCATCAGGTTCGTTGGTTTTGGTAGCCTTTTGAAGGCGATTTAATGGTGTAAATAAATATATGCCGGATTTCCGGAATGGTCAACTAATCGGGGCTTAGTTTCCCCGGATGTTGTAGATTTAGCCGGAAGTTTATCAATTATGCCACTTACCATTGATGAAATTAAACAACACCTGCCTGGCTTTCCGGCTGAATTGCTGGAAGAAATTGCAGAGCACGGGATGATGAAGGAAGTCCCGGAAGGGGTGGAGATCCTCAAGGAAGGACAGTATATAAAAGTTATTCCAATCGTGCTCGAAGGACTGGTCAAAGTCTTTACCCGGGCAGAGGATAAGGAATTGTTACTCTATTATATCGGTCCGGCGCAGAGTTGTATCATGTCTTTCTCCTCCGGTCTCTCCAATGCCCCCAGCCGGATTTTTGCATTTACGGAAGACGCCTCCTTGCTTTTATTACTTCCTACCGATAAGCTGAATAAATGGGTGAAGCAATACCCGGCTGTCAATGAATTATTCTTCCAGCAATATAATCTGCGCTATACTGAAATGCTGGATACGATCAACTCCCTGCTCTTCGACAAGATGGATCAGCGGCTTTACAACTACCTGCTGGAAAAGAGTAAACTCAAGGGGGAGAAAATCCTCTCCCTCCGGCACAAACAAATCGCCGGGGAACTGGGCACGGCCCGTGAAGTGGTGACCCGGGTGATGAAAAGGCTTGAACAAGAGGGGAAAGTGAAGCAATTACCGGAGGGCATACAAATCATTTAGGCTGGTGACAGTGGTCACCGCCCTGCGCCGGCCGGGAAAGCTAGTTTTACAGGGTGAATATGAGTAATGAGTAATCAGTAATGAGTAAAGATCGAAAAGTCTTTACTGTATTTACACTTTCCATAAAGCGGGGTGTTCGAAATCAGCGTGCTGTACATACAGCTACTCATTACTGATTACTGATTACTCATTCATTAATTAACATCTCAACTTCTAAACCTCAAACATTCTTATTATGAAGCCTAACATGGGAACCGCCGACCGCATTATTCGTGTATTACTCGCTGCCGTATTTGCTTACCTGTATTTCAGTGGAACCGTAGCCGGAACACCCGGACTGATCCTGGTGATACTGGGTGGTGTATTTCTGCTGACCAGCCTGGTGAGTTTTTGTCCGCTGTATTCAATTGTAGGATTGAATACCTGCTCCACGAAGAAGTAGTTTATTCCTGCATAGGATAATGTATTGAAGTTCCCCCCTGGGAACTTTTTTTGTTTGGCTAACCGCTATGCCCTGCTTTGATTTAATCTGACGACAGCTTTTAAAACATGAACAACTATTCGTATGACACAATATTTAAATGTTATGATTTTCGTCAATTTTGATCGAAATACATGGTCCGACCTCTCTATTTCCAACTTTTAAGTAATTAATATCCGATTTTATCTGCGATTCAATAACTAACTTTAGTCAAATTCGGGTTAAACGTTTATTTCAAAAGCAGTTTTTTGAGCTTTTCGTTCTACAACCAACTTAAAATCTGACCAATGAGTGAGACCGTTTTTATCAATTTCCGCGGAGGCATTATCGCCCCCGATACACTATATAATATAATGGTGGCTATCCAGCGAATCCGGATACCCTATGTTCGTTTTGGCCTCCGCCAGCAGTTAATGGTAGAGCTGGAGCCCTATCATCTCGAGGATTTTTCTACCTCACTCACGGATCTGGGTATTTCATTTACCACCAATGTGAATGAACAGCCGAATATTATCAGTTCCTATCCGGCAGATGAGGTCTTTATCCAGGAGACCTGGCTAACGGAAATCATTTATAAGGACCTGCTGGATGCAATCGATTATAACCCGAAGATCAAAGTGAATATCTGCGACAATAACCAGAGTATCACGCCCATGCTCACCGGTAATATCAACTGGATCGCTGCTGCAGGGAGTCCTCATTACTGGCATCTTTTTATCCGGTTTCCCCGCACCAACGTAGTGTATGAATGGGACCAGCTGACCCCTACGAAGGATCTGCCCAAACTGACCCGGCTCCTGGATGAACTGATCGTATCCCGGGAAGCGGATTTTATCGACAATCCTGCTGCAGATGGTGATAAGCTTTTCAGCCTGCTGAAAAAAGAGGGACTGGATCTCAAACCGGCGCCCGTTAACGCTTATTTGCCGCCTTTCAATCTTCCTTATTACGAAGGACTGAACCGCTATGGCGATAAATACTGGCTGGGGATCTACCGCCGGGATGAATATTTCAGTGTGGCCTTCCTCAAAAAGCTCAGCGAGTTCTGTGTGGAAACCGGGATTACCCAACTCTGTTGTACCGCCTGGAAATCGATCCTGATCAAAGGGATCAAAGAAGAACACAAGGAGGGTTGGAACCTGCTGCTGGAGGAGTTCATGATCAATATGCGTCATGCTGCGAATGAACTGAACTTCCAGGTGGAGGATAATTCGGTGGAAGCCCGCGAACTGAAATCTTACCTTGTAAAGAACCTGGGTGTTGAAGATACCCGTTCTTTTGGATTGTGTATCGGGATCAAGACCCGCCGGAAGAGTGAAATATTCAGCAGTATCCTGGTGCGTCGCCGTTATATAATCGATCTGCCATTCCTGAAACTGTTTAAAGTATACGACATACTATGCGCTCAGGATTATAATCCTAATGAACGGACTGCTGAGATCTACAGCAGCTATAATCCAAAATTTGTATTGGCCGAGCAGGTGCGGCGGAGCATCCTCAAATATTACCGTGACCGGAAGGAGGCGAAAGAGAAGCTGGTGAAAGCGGAAGTGGTGCAAATGAATTAGGGTGGTTTTGCCTTCGTCAAAAGGGTTGGCCACGGATTGATTTGCCTGCGGCAAATGGGTTCGCCACGAAAGACCACGAAGAAGGCACGAAAAATACAGATAGGCAGGCCACGGGTAGCACGGATATGCACGGATTGATTTGCCTTCGGCAAATGGGTTCGCAACGAATGCCCACGAAATATTCCTCAGAAGGGGCTGTTGACTCCCGACTACTAACTACTAACTCCCGACTAACTTACAGGGCTTCCTCCGTATCTCCGCACATCAAAAATTCTTTTGCATAAAAGGCTGACTGCGCACAGGTGGAGGAACAATTGTTTTTCCATTGAATAAAATAGCGGCCATCGCTGAATTCCTTCACACTGCTGGCACCAGGGGCCAGATCAAAGGACAAGACGGCGTCCAATGGTACAAACTGGGCATTGAAGGTCTTAGCCACTTCCACACGCTGGGAGACGGAAGTCGTGTTTTTAAAAGTAACACGGGTGGTTTCGTTGTTTTCGCAGGCGAGACCATCGTCACCGGACTTAGTACAACTTACCGTAAGGAATGACAGCGTAAATGCCAGCAGGATAGACAGGAGTGATTTCATTGGTTCTGTTTTAAGAATGATTACAATTTTAACCGGTTGAATGAACCGGTACCAGCTATACATCGGACGGCGCAGAAAAGGTCATCAGGGGGTTTTATACCTTGCTGTTAAACAGCTATCGGTGGACTGATCAGGTTGGATCTGACGGAAAAACTGACAGAGGCATTGCCCTCATGCCACTGGCAAGGAACAGGTATCTGTTAGTTTACTGCCAGACCGGTCTAAGTAACTATACTTGTATTCAAAGAAGGAACAGCGAAACATTACAAATCCTGCCATTTGCTGGGTAGTATTGCATCCCCTTCGCCTTACCGGCAAAGTCCTGGCAAAGATTCATTCTGCGAAATACCATTTTAATTATCCCTCCTTTTCATGAACGGCCAATCAGCAGATGAAAACATGTCAATACACCATTGCAGGAATTATTTTATTACTGGGACTCAATTTTCAGTTACAGGCTCAAACAGTAACTAAAGTAAAAAGCGACTGGCACCTGGGTTTCAACAGTGGCTTCTATATATACCAGGGTGACCTGAGCCCTTCTGTGGCCGGTTCCTGGAAAACGGTGAAACCAGGCGTGGCATTTACCCTGTCAAAAACATTGAATCAGCACTTGTCACTTCAATATGCATTATCCCTGGCAACCCTTGAAGGAGATGATATGAAATACAAGTCCAGTCAGTACTACCGTGGGCTTCGCCGTTTTTATTTCCGCAGTACGATTGCGGAATTAACGGTCTCCCACCAGTTTTATTTCCGCCATCAGTTTAACCGTGAACTTCGTTTTCAGCCTTATTTATCGGCCGGAGCGGGGGTAGGTTTTTTACTCAACAGTCAGCGCAACAGCAGTCAGACGGTCTTTAGTTATTTTGCGGCCGATAACCTGCAAAATAAAGTTGCGGAGGATTCCACTTATGGGATGCCATCCATAATCCTGGCCGTACCTGTTGGTGTGGGATTTAATTACCGGCTTAATGAACGCTTACTATTTAATATGGAAGGACTCTATCGTTTTACTTCTTCCGATTACCTGGATGGGTTCAGTCGTGCAGGTAACAATAAGAAGAATGATTATTATTACGGGCTTTCTGTCGGGATACGCGTTTTACTTGGAAAAAAATCAGGTGGCAAGCATGCAGCACCGGTGCTGGTTCCTGTACCCCAACCGGCACCTTTGCTAAAGCTAAAAAATGAAGAAACGCCTGTTTTCCCGGATAAGGACCTGGATGGCATTGCCGACAGTATTGACCGGTGTCCGCAGGAGAAGGGCACGATGGAGTTTTATGGTTGTCCGGCCATTCCGGCCCGACAGTCTGTAGCTGCACCTGCCGCAGTTATCACAGCAGCTCCTGTCTTCCCCGGCTTTACTATTTATTTTGCCTATGACAGGTCCAGTCTGGATGGAGCCGGGTTTGCCAATCTGAACGAAGTGATCCGGTTACTCAAAGCTGATCCAGCTTTGAATGTAGTGTTGAAGGGACATACAGATATGAAGGGAAGCCTCGAGGCTAATTATAAATTGTCACTCAGTCGCTCAAAGGTCTGTGCGGACTATCTGGCCTCTTACGGGATTGACCGGAAGCGGATTAAACTGGAGGCTTACAGCAAACTGCAGCCTGCTGCAGATCCCGCCGAAGAAAGATTACAGTGGAAGAACCGGAGGGTGGAAGTGGTGCTGGAGCAATGATCCGGCAACATACGGAACTATATATTCTATTAATGACTTACCAATCTCCTGTTTGAACATCGGACAGGAGATTTTTGTTTTCCGTCCCTGCCTGTTCTTTCTTCTTTTCTCCCGTTTAATCAACAGATCCGCCGAATACTAAAAACGCCTAAGTTTAACATGGAATATTCCGTTATTAGACCACTTACAGTACAACATGTCCCGGGCGCTTTTTATATGGTTGATTTTTTTGTTTTCAATCCCCTTGCAGGGCCAGGATCCTGCCAATAACCGGTTTGTGAATTTCGGCAGCAAGGACGGATTGCCGGAGAAATATATTTACAGTATCACCCAGGATAAAAAGGGATATATCTGGACCGGTACCGGCACCGGTTTATTCCGTTATGATGGAATTAGTTTTAAACCTTTCCGGAGTCCGCTTGATAAAACCGGTGCTAATATTTCCAATATCCTGCAAGCAGTGTATACAGATCCACACGGATATCTCTGGCTGGGAAGTCTCAACGACCTGCAATGTTATGATCCGGTAACCAATCACTTCTGGCGGCCGGCACAGCAGGATACCCTGATCCGTAAACTGGGTAGTTATTATATCAACCGGTTTACACCTTCTGCAGACGGGGGACTTTTTATCCAGACGGCCAACCGTTTTTTTTACCGGTTTGATCCCCGGGATTCCAGTATCCGTGATTATTCTTCACTTTTTCCGGTTACAGCATCCCGTTATACATTAAAAGTTATTGAATATAAAGGAACTGTATTCGCCGTACATGCTGAAGGAATCTACCGCTTCACTCAATCCGGGCAGGAAGCCGTTTTTTACCCTTTCCCTTATAAGGGAGATGAAATCACCAATGCCGCCATTGCTTCAGAAGGGATACTACTGACCAGCTATACACATGGATTGCTTGTATTCCTTCCCGACAACGGACAGTACAAAGAATCACGGTACAATGATCCGAAGCTGGCACTCAATAATCTGTTTACCGTATTGGAGAAAAATAATGAACTATGGCTGGGCTCTTACCCGCTCTTCCGGATGAAAGAGGGCCGGCTGACGACCTGGGAAAATCAGCGGCTGAACGAGCATGAAATCATGGCCAATAAGATCGGGGATCTGTTTTTTGACCGGGAAGGGAATCTCTGGATCGGGAGCCACAACGGAATCAGTATGATGTCCTGGCAAAACCAGCAGATTGAAACAGTTCAGTTTAAGGATCCCGTTACCGGCACCCAGGTGGAACCTACCGGTGTTTTCAATCTGCCAGGCTCCAACGACCTGCTGGTTCCAAATACTTCCTCAACCGGATTGATTTATTATTCCTCACGGGATAAAAAGATCAGTGTGATTCCTAATCCATTGGTGAAAGAAAAAGGGAGCAGCCGGATCATTGGATTGATTCTACTGAACGACGGTTCCGTTATTGCATCTGATGATCAGCATTTATTCAGGTTTGATCCGTTGAACCGTAAACTGATTCCTTTTGAACTAAAGGATCAGGACGGCAAGCCGGTGATTAATGTGGGCCGTAACCTGATTGACCGGAGGGGGCATGTCTATATCAGCTCACATAATAACGGGTTTTATATCTGGAAACCGGCAGAGAACCGGGTGTTCCATTATAATAAAACAGTGGTGGATCCGCTGGCCGATCTGGAAAAAGATAATCAGCTCTATCCCTGTTTTGCTGATAGCCGGGACCATATATGGTTCACGTCTTCCAATGGTGTATACGAATACCTGCCGGGGCAGCAGAAATGGAATCACTATAATGCGGAAGGTATGGATGATCTTCCTGCTATGACTCAGACCACCTATATCGCCGAGGACCGTCAGGGACATATCTGGGTGACCACTCAAAACAACGGGTTGTACGAAATCTATACTGAACGTGGAAAAAAGCAGATCCGGAATTTCGGCAAGAATTCAGGGATCGGACTCAGCACGGATTATTGTATCAAGCTAAAAGCGGATAAACAGCAGCCGTACTTATGGCTGACCACTATAAATGGATTACATCGTTTTGACCCGGTTGCCCGGCGGATCATCAGTACGCTTTCCATACAACATGGCCTGGCGAAAGACGGGGGTAGTTATTCGTATAACATTACAGATAGTAATCAGCTGGTACAGATGTATTATGGGGCCGCAAGTTTTATCAACCTGAATAGTTACCGCTTTAATACCCAGGCACCAAAGGTGGAGTTTACATCGGTAAGGGTGATGGATAAAGAAATGCTTTATTCCGCAATTTCCGGTAACCTTGTTCAGCTGGATCATAATCAGAATTTTTTACAGTTTGAATTTGCGGCCTTGCAGTTTAATAATCATAACCAGTTACAATACGCTTACCAGCTGGAGGGGGCGGATAAAGACTGGATCTATAGCGGCAACCGGAACTTTGTATCCTATTCAGGGTTGGGACCGGGTAATTATATCTTCCGGGTCAAAGCAGCTAATAATGACGGGGTATGGAGTAACCAGGAAACCCGCATAGAACTCCTGATACGGGAGCCGCTCTGGAGAAGAGACTGGTTTCTGGTTCTTTGTGCCGGTTTGTTGATGCTGGGCATGTGGTTGATTTACCGCTTCCGCATAAAAGGGATCCGCCGGGAAGAAAGCCTGAAAGCCGGTTTCCACCAACAGCTTGCAGATATGGAAATGCGGGCTTTACGGGCGCAAATGAATCCTCATTTTATCTTTAATTCGCTCAACAGTATCCAGAAATATATTTTAAAGAATGATCAGTATGCCGCTTCACAATACCTGACCAAATTTTCACGACTGATCCGCCTGATTCTTGATCATAGCAACCAGAATAATATACTGCTCAGCAGTGAAAAGGAGCTGCTTCAACTCTATTGTGAAATGGAAAGCCTACGCTTTGACCACCGGTTCAATTACCAGATTCGGGTCGACGCCTCGTTGCAACCCGATACCCAGGAAATTCCTTCGATGCTGATACAGCCCTATGTGGAGAATGCGATCTGGCATGGCTTGTTACATAAAGAAACTACAGGTAACCTGCTGATCGAATTTAAAAAGACAGCAGACGGCCAGTTAATCATAATGGTGGAAGATGATGGGGTAGGCAGGTCCAGGGCAGCAGAACTGAAAAGTAAACAGGTATTGAAGAAGAAGAGCTATGGAATGCAGATCACGGAAGACCGGATAGCCCTGATTAACCGGTTGAATAATATACAAGCCAGCTGCCGGGTGCTGGACCTGACCGATGCACAGGGCCGGCCGGCTGGAACGAGGGTGGAGCTGGTGATCCCGTTGAAACAACCAGATCAAACTTAAAAAAAGAGAAATGATTCAAGCGTTAATTATCGATGACGAGAAAAATGCGATTGAAGTACTTGAACTTCAATTGTCCCGGTATTGTAAGCAGGTTCAGGTGCTCGCCACTGCACAAGGTGGAGTACAGGGAATTGAACTGATCCGCAAATACCAGCCGGATCTCGTTTTCCTGGATATAGAAATGCCACATAAAAACGGGTTTGATGTGCTGAACGAAACAAAGGATTGCCGGTATAAAGTGATTTTCACTACCGCATATGATCAGTTTGCGATCCGGGCTTTTAAGTTTTCAGCCTTGGATTATTTGCTGAAACCTATAGATATCCGTGAACTGCAGGAGGCCGTGGATAAGGCCGCGGTAAAGGAGGAGCAGGGCTCGCTGGACGAAAAGCTCCAGGTGCTGATCAGTCAGTTACAGGCACCTGTGCGGCAGGAACGCATTGCCCTGCCGGTTGGTGATGGCATGCAGTTTTTTCATACCGATGAGATCCTGCGTTGTGAAAGTGACAGCAACTACACCCATATTTCATTGACCAATGGGAAAAAAATAACCATTGCCAAAACCCTGAAAGAAGTGGAGGAGAGTCTGCGGGGAGTTGATTTTTACCGGATTCATCAAAGTCACCTTGTTAATATGAACCATATCAGCAAAGTAGTGAAGGGTGAAGGCGGTTATGTGGTCATGAAGGACGGCACCACTATTACCATCAGCCGTAATAAAAAGGAAGCATTTCTGGAAAGTTTCCGTAAACTCTGATCAGCCATAACTGCAAATACTCAATAAAAACCGCGGGATACTAAAGCACCGTTCCGGCTGACCGGAATTCTTGTCAACTTGAAGGCGTCAAATCCACACCATGCGCCTGGCCCTTACTTTTTTTTACCTGATTAGCTGTATTCAACCGGTATGCGCACAGCTTGACTGGAAGCAACCAACCGTATATACCTATAATGGAAAAGAAGCTGAAATTCTTTACCGTTATGGTGATGTGGATAATATGAATATGGGTTGGTCTCCGGGATATAATCCCTTCTCAGGCAATAACACATTGCCGCATATATTTCCGTTTGAGCCGGCACCTGCTGATCCGGCAGGTACAGACCGCATCATGGTTTGTTCCGGGTACAAAACCGGTAACCGGAATACCGATGGCTATACGGCGGTCACTGAACGACCGGCCAATAACCCGGTTCCCCTGTTCTTGAAATGGGATAAAAAAGATGTATCTGTGAAACGGGTGGTGATGCAATTGTTTGTGGATGATTTTCAGCCAACAGTATTCGGGAAAAATTACCAGGTCTTTTTTGATGGCGAACGGATTCCGTATCTGGAATATGTGATCAATTCACTTTCGCAATCGGGCCCCATTGGTAAACTGATCACCATTGACATATTACCCCAATACCTGCCTTTTTTTGAAGATGGTGAACTCTCATTGATCATAGATGACCCTTATACTGATTCAGGGGATGGGTTCGCAATTGATTTTGTACAATTGCTGATTAACCCCAAAAACACCAGCACCAGCATTGTAAAAGGGAAGGTACTGCATCAACAGACCCGTAAACCAATTGCCGGCGCACTGGTTACTGCTTCCAACGGCGCACAGGTCTATACCGGTAAAGATGGTCAGTTCAGACTCGGTGGGATGACCCCCGGACTGGCAGTGATCAGTGCCATGAAGACCGGGTTCCGTCAATCTTTTGTCAACACAGATGTGAATGTAAAAACGGCATCCACTGTAATTATCCTTGAACTGTATCCTTTTGCAAATGAAGATGCCGGCAGCATGCAACGTATCCTGAAGGAAAAAGGCCAGCTGGATCTTTATGGAATCAGGTTTGATGCAAATAGTGATAAGATAAGGCCGGAATCTGCATCTCTGCTCAGTGAATTACTCGCATTGCTTCAGCAAAATCCTAAGTTGAAACTGGAATTCAGCGGGCATACAGATGCAGATGGGGATGAAGCCGCCAACCTCAGCCTTTCAACGAAACGGGCAGAAGCGGTATTGGCCTGGTTAAAAAACAGAAACGCTCCTGTAAATAACCTTGTGGCAAGAGGCTATGGAGAAAGCAAGCCCATCGCCAGCAACAAAACCGCTGAAGGAAAAGAACTGAACCGGCGGGTGGAAATAAAAGTACTAAGTCAATAACCTTAATTCATAAACCGCTATTCATGAAACGTATATTTTTTCTGATTGCTTTCAGTTTTCTTTTCGCAGGCAGCGTGAAGGCACAACCTTTATCCCGGGAAAAAGACCTGAAACCCCTGGCACTTAAACTCGAACCGGATGGCAGCGATAAGGAAGTGCTCGTGGCGGCTGCCGAAGGATCGGCATCGGAGAAAGGAGAGCTGATCCTTCTTTCAGGACAGGATATGTTCCAGCCCCTCATTATTATGGTATATGCCGGCAATACAGCTAATCCGGTGCAGGTAAGTCTGCATAAGGATAGCTGGGATGATAACGAAATGAGTGCATCTACTGATGCGTCGGAAGGCTATTGTGAATTCAAGGTCCGGTCTGCCGGTGAAGTTGGTATAAAGCTCAAAGGCAATGCAGCTTCCTATGTGGTGATGGCTATGGCGGGAAAAGAAATTATGCCCAAGATTGAATCCCCCTTTGTTAAAAAAGGAAAGGAAAATAAAGAGACAGGCAAAAAGGAGGAAGGTGGCAAATCCAATACCCTTTTATATGTGATCATTGGGGTGCTGGCCATCGCTCTGATCGGGGTGCTGATAAAGTTTGCCGGCCGGAAAAATACAACCATCAGCCTGTTATTGATTAGTCTGAGCCTGGCTACGCTCACCTCGGCACAAACCCGTATCAGGGGAAATTCGGTAGAGGAGATTCGTGCGGAAGTGGAACGCATACTGGAAAAGAATGAGAAAGAAGAACGGGAAAAACTCGATAAAGTAAGGGAGCACACGGAAAAAGCGTATAAGATACTGAAAGGGGGAAAGGATTTATGGGAGGCTTATAAAAACCTGGGCTCCTGTATGAATACCGCTATCCCGGCGGGCATGCCTTCGGTACCTACTTTTTGTTATGAAGCTGATATGAATGAATCCGGCGAAGGTCCCTGTGCCAAATGTTTTGAACAGGCCAGGGCCGGGTTCAATGAAGTGCGTTACAAGTTCATCAAGCTGGCCATCATCTACCGTTGTACCAAATCCTTTGCTGATAAATCCATGGCTTTCGGGGATGATGTATCCTCGATACACGGGGTATCAGGATTGGCCTGGCAGGCGGAGAAAAGAAAGATCGAAGAATCGGTGGAGCGGCTGAAGAAATCATATGATGATAAGTATATCGAATTGTTGCAGCGCTTACAGGAATCCATGATCGATATCGCGGAATGTGAAGAAGAATTTGGGGAGCGCGATTGGTACGACCGGTTTGGATTTATGTTCTACGAATTTATGAAGGAGAAATACAGGAGGACGGATTGAGTGGTATGCGATAAGTTATAAGTGGTAAGTACTAAGTGTGCGATTCATTAATAATTAAAACCTTAAAGAATGTATATCAGAAATTTTTTCATCATGTCGATTTTGATTTTTTCCGCTGTGGGCTGCGGGGATAGTGCCACACCAAAAGAAACGGCCACAGAAGTAAAGAAGGAAAATGCCACACCGGAGAGTACGGCACCAGCACCGGTACCTGATGCGGATGCGGAGAAAGCCAAGGTTGCATTTAAAGTGAATGGGGTGCAGGCCCGTACCACCAGGGGCGGGGGTAATGATAACGATGCACAACTTGGATTGCTTACTGCGATGAATAATCAGTTGGGCTTAGACCTGCAGGGCGATGATCCCGCCCGTCCGCACCGGGGCTGGCTGCACATTGTCATTAACGATTTCAAAATGGAACCGGGTTCCTATACCGTTTCCGGAGGCAATATGGCGCAGTTTACCCGCTATGAAACGGCCAATGCCGGCGGGTCAAAAGATTATGTGGCCAGTAAGGAGCCCATTGATAAAGGAACTGACATGACCATTCAGTTTACCAGCGTGGTGAAAAATGAAGCATCGGAGTTTGGGGAAGAGTGGCTGGTGAGTGGAACCTTTTCCTCGAAAATGCTGGTGAAAGAATACTCCATGACAAAGCGCAGTTCCAATGAAGGCCTTGAGATTACCGAAGGAAAATTTGAAAATGTGCCCGTTAAGATTCTGGGGAAACGTAAATAGACTGCAATCAAAAAACACAACCATTATTCCTTATTTATGAAAACAGCTTTCATTTCTATTACCCTTTGTTTGCTGTCGCCGTTCATTTTTTCCCAGCAGTCCCTGACACATACCAGTTCCGCAGAGAATAGTTCGGCAAATTCCAGTTTCCTTGAAATACCCGCTATAAAGGGTAATCCATCCGCTGTGATCACGGTGGAACCCGATGCGGATACCCGTATTGCCAACCCGCATCCCCTGGGGGTTTGGTATGATGGCAGTCGCTGGGCCATTTTCAACCAGGATAAGGCCGTGATGAATGCCGGGTTGAAATTCCTGGTCAGGTGGAGTTTGCCAGGCACCAACAGCTATCAGCTGAAGGCCAATAACAGTAATCTGCAGGAAGGTCTGCTGTTGCTGGATCATCCGGCTTTGAACAATAATCCGGGTGCCCGTTTCTCGCTTACCCAGTTATGGAACCCCGGAGGGGCGGGAGGTATGTATAACCTTGCTGAAGTGTCGACGGAATACGACCCGGAATTAAAACGCTGGCTGATCATGAACAACAATGGTGAAGCGATTCAGACAGGCCTGGCTTTTAATGTAATTATTCAGGCAAAAAGTATTGCCACAGTGAATAAACAGGTCATCAACCCTGGTTCAATTAAAGGAGGAAAGCCAGTGGTCAGCCATCCGCTGAATAACCGGCAGTTCCGTCTGATCTGCACGGGTTTTAGTGTGTTTGAGCCTACCAATGATGATCTGCTGGAGTCGGATGGGGCCGGCGATGAGGTATTTTTCACCTTTGATATTCTGCAGACTGAAGGCATCCGGGGCATGAAACACACGGAATCAATGATACCGAAAATCACAGAAGCGTATCAGTTGAAAACAAATGTACATGGAGCAACCACCAAAACGTTTTTAGGTACTGCAACAAATTATATCCGGGCCGGCAGCAAATCCACATCGGGTGGTTTGCAGCAGGGTGATCATTTTCCGGCAAACGGTCAGTTTGAAGTAAACGGACCGGTACCGTTTAACAGAAGCAATCCGCAAAGTTTTCCACTGGTGGTTTGGGAAGGAACATTGCAGTCAGACAAACGGGTCTTTATCAATATCAGTCCCTGGGAGTATGACGATGAAAATACCCGGCTCAATGCCGTGTGGCCCGATTTTGCAAAAATGCAGATGCAGGCTTTTTTTAAACATGATTCACTCAATCTTCCGGCTATTAATTATCCAGGCCGGATCTTATTGAAAACAGACCTGATGCCGTACAGTTCAGACATGCTGGGTACTCAGCCCTTCTGGCTGGAATACGGTCTTACAATCCGCACCCGGCGGTTTCGTACACGAAGCACCCGGGAGAAGACGCCGGCCGCACAAATGCTCTGTCTTAAACTGGAGGGCATCGATGATAAAGGGAATCCCCTTTTTGCGGAAAACAGTTTTTATGCCAGTCCGCATTCCGGTAAACTGTTCGTGATCGGTTTTCAGAATCAATTCAGTAATAAGGGAGGTTACCGGTTGTATTTTAAACTGGAACTGGTGGAGTAGATGGCAGTCGGCAGTCGGCGGTCAGCAGTCGGCAGCCGTTAGTTAGAAGTCATTAAATCAGTAACAATCAAATTTAACAGATACTATGTGGAATCAAACAGGTAAAAAGAACTGGATATTTTTTATCGGGTTGAGTTGTTTTCTTTCGGTGGAAACCGCCTGCCAGTCCAACAATAAACAAAACAAGCCGAAAACGCAAGCCAATAAACCCGCTGCGGCTCCGGCTGCTAAATCCGGAGGTCCGCTGAATGCGAAGATCGGTGCCGTCTATGCCAAGGAAGGGAAACCGGGGGTGTTTGATGTGGATATACGCGTGAAGGAGGGGGTGGTGAAAACCGGTGATAAAGTGGATGTAGTGTCTGCCGATGGTAAACGGTTTGCATTCACTGTTACGCACATGCGTAATCCGTATGAAGATATTAAAATGGCCGATAAGGAAGCCGGCACCGTTTATATTATACTGGAGGGACCGGCCGATGCGAAGTTTGATGCGGATTTCGCCCTGGTGAATCCGGGTGGGGGTGCAGGGGTCGCTCCAGCCGTCAGTACCGCAAAGTTCAACGCTACGATTAACGGCAAACCCTGGAAGGGGAAAGATTTTCCCTATTCTTTTTCCCTGTTTAAAAAAGGAGTAAAGAATATGGCGGGCAACAAGCCTTATCTCCTGCTGGCATTTAAGAGTATGGATGCCGTGGATGACCGGCAGCTGACCCTGATGGTGTTTACGGCAGACCCTAAGCCAGGCGTGTATACAAAAGAAAAGCTGGAGGTATTACTTACCGGTTCACCTACAGGAAATACAAAGAAAACAGAGATGTGGGGTTATAAGTATCCGGCTTCTGCAACCGGAGGACTGCAACTGGAAATCACTTCTTATCAGGAAACCGGTAAAGGGAAAGCCAGAATTTCAGGTAAGCTCAGTGGTCAGTTTACCAAGATACTGGGTAACGGTACAATGCCGGTAGAGAACGGGGTATTTAGTGAGCTGGAAATAGATGTTTATGATGAACAGTATCTGAATAAACCGCAGTAATTGTCCTTCAATTTGTTCAACATGGAATGCGTATTTATATGAATCACACAATGTCTACTTTGAAGTGCATCTTTTCGCTGGCTTGTTTGCTAGCCGTAACCCTGATACAAAACCTCCATGCACAGGGAGAGATTGCGGATTTGTATTCTTTCCCGGATAAAACAGCACATAATTATATGCAGGTGCTGGTTTTTAATGAGATTTCCCCCGTTACAGGTAAACTGGTCCTGGTACCGGGTGAGTATGCGGAACAGGTAAACCCGCATCCCATGGGACTCTGGTATGACCTGGACCGGAAAACATGGCAATTGTATAATGAGGATATGGCGGCATTTCCGAAGGACAAGCATTTTCCCCGGATATTACGAAACTACACAAGTGCCCGGGTTGGTGTAGATGGATATGCAGGGTTTCTCCAGACTAAATTATCAGTTTCTATGATCAATGGAAATGCAGCTGTGATTGATCATAATGCGTTTAATAATAATCCCAATCTGCGCTTCGAACTGGCCCATCTTTATAATAATGATGGCGGAGTGGATGGAATGTACAATCCCGATTTTCCGGCCATGCGTTATGATACCGCCCGTGGAAAATGGATTTTGTACAACAGAAATAACACGGCACTCAAACCCGGACTGATTTTTAATATCGTCGCTATTTCAACTGTAATAAAGCAGGTACCCAAAGGGCCGGCACTTTCGGTGAAGAAAAATGCCCCGGCTTTGCTGAAGCAGGAGAAAATAAAATTCCGGGTCACGATCAATGGATTCACCTGTCATACACCCACGGTGGATCATATGCTGGAAGTGGATGGAAAGGGAGATGAAGTATTCTTTGGCGGCATCACTCAATATTATAAACTGGCTGACGGCAGTAAGGTTGGACCAGTACAACGTAACTGGTCGGTCCGCTACGGGGATATCAATAGTGAAGAAGGCAGAATGGGATTAAGGATAAAAGCCGGATCCAAACCGGGCAACCTGGGTGGTGTACAGACGGGCGATCAGTTTCCCGCCTTGGAGCCCTGGAAAAGAAAAGCACCGGTCTATACGAATACGCTTCCCTTATTGCTAACCGAAGGGGAGTTACTCAAAGGGGTGAATTCGGCACTGGTGGTGCCAGCCCTTTGGGAATTTGATGGTACGACGGAAGAAGAGCAGGCATTGAATCAGTTTGCCGAACATATAACCAAAGCTGCGGTTTATTTCACCGCCTCAGGAGTGTTGATGGTTACAATAGGGCCCATATCCCTTCCTTTTATGACCGTAAGTGCCATGATGGTACAAATGAATAGCAGAGGAGGTATGATGAATAATCAGCCGGCAGCCAACCTGCCTGTGTTTTCCTACCTGGATTTCAAAATACCGGAATTCAATGTGTTTGTGGCCAAGACAATGTATGGTGATGCCAAAGACCGGCCCGTGGGTATGACAGAAGTGAAAGAAGGGTATGAATATAAGCCCCTGGGTATGTTGTTGAACTATGACAATGTCATTGCCTTATCACAATCGGATTTCGGGTACGGAAAAGGCATTATCCCTGTCCGGTATAAAGATGCTCCGGATATGAAAGGGGATTATACAGTTTATATTCAGGTGGAGACGACAGACGAAAAAGGCAGTTTTGATAAAACAGCAAATGTGGCACCTGTTTCAAAAGCAAATCCGAAGCCTTACCGGCTGCAGAATATATACTCCGGGATGAACCTGATGAATAATGCAACCGGTCCGGTGGCCAACCAGGCACAGGTGGCTAATAAATGGCAATTTGAACTGGCAGATCGCTTCGATGACGTGTATTATATAAAGAATCTGGATGGAAGGTATTTATATATCACGCCACCTTCGGATGTGCAGGAGACCAATGGCTTTCCGGTAAAGTCCGGACCAAAACCAACCGGTAATGCCGGTAAATGGAAAATAGTTTCTAATAGTGACGGTACGTATTCTATCATTAATATGTATACGAGAAAGGCCCTGATCCATGACGGCCCTTCCGGTCGTATCATGATATGGGAGAACCGGGCTAATCCCGAGCAACGGTGGATGATCGGGAGGTAGGGAGAGGAGGGAGTTAGGAGTCGGGAGGAGTGAGTCGGGAGATAGGGAGAGAAGGGAGTCAGGAGTCAGGAGTCAGGAGTCGGGAGATAGGGAGTCAGGAGAGAACGGCCGGTAAAGTTTCTGTAATTTAGAAGTACAGAAACCTCCGATCACCTAATCTGCACGTATGCGCTTATCCTTTCTCTTGTTTTTCCTCTTTATCTTTTTTATCACTGCTGCTCAACCGGTTTCAGTACACCGCATGCCGGCCGAGTGGGAAAAGCAGGAAGCGGTGATCCTTACGTATTCCGGTGACCCGGATGATCCCGTGACTACGGAGAAAGTGCATCGAAGTACCGGTGCCCGATGTACTCCCTGACGAATATGTCATCGATACTACTTCCGCTATGCATCCTGTGGCTTCTTTGTACCGGGAATATCCGTCATTAAAGAACGGAGACCGGATCCGGTTTTTACCTGCTATTAGTTATCTCAATTATGTAATACTCAATGAGCTGGTCATTATTCCTGCCTACTGGAGACCCGGCTTTCCTGTATCCTGTAAGCAGGAAGATGAACAGGTGCGTGCCTTGTATGCGCGGTATTTCCCCGGAAAGAAAATCATCCAGCTGGATCCCTGGGGAATGAACTATGGGGGCGGAAGATTTCATTGCTGGACGCAGCAGGTGCCGGGAGAGAAGTGATAAGTTGTGAATAGGGGATGTTCCAATGTTGAAAAAAATGGTATAGCTTGTATATAGCATTTCGGATCATTGAAAAAAACCAACTAAATGAAACTTTTTCTTTTTCTCAGTCTCTTCACTGTATTATCCTTTTCAATAATTGCCCAGAAACCGCGAGCCCGTGATATCGGTATTCCTTTTATTGGAACCCCCGGTAAGTTTAATGCCATCACTGACGTAAAGGGAGTGGAAGTCGGTTACAGTACCATCATTTCAGGACAAGGAAAAAATATCCGGGGCAAGGGTCCGGTGCGTACAGGTGTAACGGCCATACTACCCCGCGGACGAAATAATAATCCGGTCTATGCCAACTGGTATACGCTCAATGGAAATGGTGAAATGACGGGAACTACCTGGATCACCGAATCCGGTTTTTTGGAAACCCCGGTCATGATTACCAATACCAATAGTGTGGGTGTGGTAAGGGATGCCGTGCTGAAATGGTTTGTAAAGAACGGTTGGTACAAAGAAGACTTCTGGTACACTTACCCGGTGGTGGCCGAAACCTATGATGGTTTTCTCAATGATATTTATGGATTTCATGTAAAGGAAGAAAATGCCTGGGAGGCCCTGGACAGTGCCAAGAGCGGTCCGCTTAAAGAAGGCAATGTCGGCGGTGGTACGGGGATGATGTGTCTCGGTTTTAAAGGCGGTACTGGTACATCATCCAGGGTGTTTAAAGTAAAAGACTCCATCTATACAGTTGGGGTTTTGGTACAGGCCAATTTTGGTGCCAAGCGCAACCTGACGATTGCCGGGGTACCTGTGGGTCGGGAATTAAAAGACACCTTGAACTATGAACTGAAAGCCCCGCCTTCTTATAACCCCGGTGATGGGTCTATTATCGTGGTGCTGGCCACCGATGCCCCTTTATTGCCGCATCAGTTAAAACGGATCGCGGCCCGTATACCGTTGGGTATTGGTATTGTGGGAGGCCGGGGAGAGAATGGCTCTGGCGATATCTTTATTGCTTTTTCCACTGCAAACCCGGCAGCTTTTCAGCGGGAGGATTTTACCAAAGTGGATGAGCTCCCCAATGATATGATCAATCCGTTGTTTGACGCCACGGTGCAGGCAACGGAAGAAGCGATCATTAATGCGATGGTGGCTGCCGAAACCATGGAAGGCATCAATGGGAATAAGGCGTATGCATTGCCACATCAGAAAGTAATGGAGTTGTTGAGGAAGTGGGGAAGGGTTGAGAGAGTCGGGAGTCGGCAGTAAACAGTGGGCAGTAAACAGTGGGCAGTCAGCAGTCGTCAGTCAGCAGCCCATCCTGTGAATTTAAGTTTTAAAACATGGAGATCTTATTATGATGAAGAATGTAGTACTGACTTTTATGGTGGCTGTTCAGTTTTTTTCTGCGGTATCCCAAAGTACGGTGTCGGCGAAGGAGTTGAACGTGCAAGAGACTATCATTGCTTTGTTCCAGTCATTAGCGGACCGCGATTTTTATAAAATGAAAGAAAGTTGTACCGGGGATTTTATTGTATTGGAAAACGGGGTTATCTGGAACCTGGATACCTTACAGGAGAAGATCAATCTCAGTAAAGCTATTCCCGATTTCAACCGGGTCAATACGATCGAGTTTACGGATACCCGGATAAAAGGGAAGACAGCCTGGGTTAGTTATCATAACCGGGCGGATTATATCCGGAACGGAAAAAAGAGTTATGTGCAATGGCTGGAGAGTGCTGTGTTGGTGAAAGCGGGAAGGAAGTGGAAGGTACAGTTGCTGCATTCCACAGTCGTGAAGCGGGGGTAGCGTTGAAATTCCATTGAATATTGACTAACTTCACCCCATGAAAGCGGTCAACTTACTCCTTTCCCTGACTTTCACCGTATTGCTCGCCAGCTGCAAAAAGAAAAGCACCCCCGATCCTGTCACTGAGCCCGATCAGTCTTCTTTTGCTTCCGCTTCTGTCATTAATCAACGATTAGGACGGGGTATTAATCTTGGTGATACGTATGAAGCCGGTTGGGCGCCACGGGAAGCTGATCCGGCCGATTTTCAACGGATCGCGGCAAGTGGTTTCAGACATGTACGTATTCCGGTACGTTGGGAAATGCCCACCCGCAGTACCTACTCGTCTCCATATATCATTCAACCTGCTTTTTTACAGTCCGTAAAGAAAGCTGTGGATGCGGCTCTGAAGAATAAACTGCATGTGATCATCAACATGCATCACCATGACAGTCTGTTCAAAAATCCCGATGGGCTGAAGCCCATGTTCCTGGCCCAATGGAAACAAATCGCTTCATTTTTTAAACAATACTCCGATAGTCTTTTATTTGAAGTACTCAATGAGCCACATGATCAGCTGGATGCGGATAAATGGAATGTATTTTTTGCCGATGCATTAACAGAGATCCGGAAAACGAATCCGAAAAGGACCGTGTTGCTGGGCGTAGCCGAATGGGGTGGGGTATCGGCTTTGAATAAACTTGTTTTTCCATCCGATACTCATATCATCCTGACCGTGCATTATTATAACCCCTTTACATTTACCCACCAGGGGGCTGAATGGGTGAGCGGGTCGAATGCCTGGCTGGGTACTAAATGGAATGATACGGAGTATGACCGGGAAGCGGTGGTGAATGATTTCCAAGCCGTACTCCGGATACAACAGGAAAAGAATATACCCGTACATATTGGTGAGTTTGGTGCTTATGATAAGGCCGATATGAATTCGCGGGTAAAATGGTCCCGTTTCTTATCGCGTTGGTTTGAGCAGAATGGGTTCAGCTGGGCCTATTGGGAGTACAATTCCGGTTTCGGCATATATGATCCGGCTACAGGTCAATATCGTACTGCCTTGCTGAATGCATTGACTACGGAGTCCATGACCAGCCCTACCCTGGTAAACCTGATCGATCTCTACAGCAGTAATTTCAGTACATCACCCGATGGATGGAACCTTTATAACAATGATGCATCGGCCGCTTCAACGCTGAGTATTGTTTCAAACAAGGCACAAGTGGCAATAACGGGTCCGGGTAACCAGAACTGGCATATCCAGTTAATAAGACCCGGCATTGCAATACAATCAGGCAAAACCTACCGGGTGAGTTTCAATGCGTATTCCACCGGCAGCCGCAGCCTGGCTGCTTCCCTGATGTTAAACTCCTCGCCCTGGTCCTTATATGGCTATTCGGATTTTACCATCTCGGCAACAGACCGGTCGTACAGTTTTGTATTTACTGCGACGGCAACCGATCCGGCCGTTGCCTTTGTGTTTTCGATGGGGAATGGAGGGTTGCTGCCGGTTACACTTTATAATATCAAGTTTCAGGAAGTGCAGTACTGAACAGGAAATGAGGAATAAGGAATTGGGGAATAGGAAATAGGAATCAGGAAGTTTACACACTTGGGTTTTTATTCATGGCACCTGCAACTACAAGTAAAATATTGAACTTCTTCATTGCTGCTGTATGGCTGGCCAATGGTTTATTTTGCAAAGTATTGAACATGGTCCCAAGACACCAGG
>DAORKK010000028.1:0-29260 GCA_035439525.1 Chitinophagaceae bacterium | reverse complement strand
GATGAATCACAGGAACTCTATTACCCGGCAATCATGAAAGCGATAGTAGAAACCGGTTACAAGGGTTATGTGGCGCAGGAGTTCATTACCACGGGAAAGGACGTAAAAGAAAAAATAGCGGCATTGGAGAAGGCGGTGAAGATATGTGATGTCTGAAAGTAAGTACGAAGTACGAAATACGAAGTACGACTGACATACCTTGAAGTATCAGTTCTCAGAAGGGGCTGTTTCCTTCTCGCTTCTAGTTTCTCGCTTCTCGCTTGTTTGGCTGTTTCCTAACAACTAACAGCTAACACCCAACACCTGATTCTTAACAACTGAAATTGAAATAAAAACCAATAAAACGATCTAACGATGGCAGACAATCAGTATGACGCAATTGTAGTCGGCTCCGGGATAAGTGGCGGATGGGCGGCAAAGGAACTGACCGAGAAAGGCCTTAAAGTCCTGTTACTGGAAAGGGGCCGTGATATCAAACACATTGAAGGGTATGTGAATGCCACGAAGGATGCGTGGGAGTTTCCGCACCGCGGACTGAAACCCACACAACAGATGATCAATGATTATCCGGCCCTGAAGCGGGATTATCCCCTGAATGAAATTGTGCTGGACCTGTGGGCCAAAGACAAGGAAAGTCCTTATACCGAAACCAAACCCTTTTCCTGGTTCCGGGGCTATCATGTGGGTGGTCGCTCATTAACCTGGGGCCGCCAGAGTTACCGGTTTAATAAATGGGATTTTGAGGCGAACCTGAAAGACGGACACGGGACTGACTGGCCGATCCGGTATGAGGACATGGCAGATTGGTACAGCTATGCGGAACGCTTTGCGGGTATACAAGGCAGCCTGGAAGGACTGGAGGTTTTACCGGACGGAGACTTTATGCCCGCCATGGAACTGAATTGCGTTGAAAAAGATGTGGCCGCAAAAATTAAAAATCATTTCAAGGGAAGTCGTCATATGATCATCGGGCGGAGTGCTAACCTGACCCAGCCGCATCATGACCGGACCAATTGCCAGTACCGTAACCGTTGCTGGAGAGGCTGTCCTTTTGGTGGCTATTTCAGTACACAATCGGCCACCTTGCCCGCTGCGATGAAGACCGGGAATCTCACACTCCGACCCTTCTCAATTGTTTCTAAAGTTCTTTATAATAAGGATACAAAAAAGGCCACCGGTGTCGAGATCGTAGACACGATGGATCAAAAAACCTATGAGTTCAAAGCGAAGATTGTTTTCCTCTGTGCTTCCGCTTTTAACTCCACCTGGGTGCTGATGAACTCCGCTACTGAGATCTGGCCCGAAGGACTGGGCAGCAGCAGCGGTGAACTCGGACATAATGTAATGGATCATCACTTCCGTTGCGGGGCCGGAGGCAAAGTGGAAGGATACAGTGATAAATATGTGTACGGGCGAAGACCCACCGGCGTATATGTTCCCCGCTTCCGGAATATCTATGATGACAAACGGGATTATGTCCGTGGTTTTGGCTACCAGGGAAGTGCCAGTCGTGGACGGGGAATGGAAGTGGCCGAATTCACGATTGGGGCAGATCTCAAAAATGCCCTTAGTGAACCCAGTGATCACTGGAATATCGGTATTATGGGCTTCGGTGAAATGCTCCCCTATCATGATAACAAAATCACCCTGAATAAAGATGTGAAAGATGCCTGGGGACTACCGGTGCTGAATATGGATGTGGAGATCAAGGACAATGAGCACAAGATGCGGATTGACATGATGAACGATGCCAAGGAAATGCTGGAAGCCGCTGGTGTAAAAGAGGTAAATTCTTATGATCATGGGTACGAAGTGGGAATGGGCATCCATGAAATGGGTACCGCCCGTATGGGACGTGATCCAAATTCATCTGTGTTGAATGGCAACAACCAGGTATGGGATGCTAAAAATGTATTTGTCACGGATGGCGCCTGCATGACCAGTGCATCCTGTGTGAATCCCTCCCTGACCTATATGGCCATGACCGCCCGGGCAGCCGACTTTGCGGTGAGTGAATTAAAAAAAGGAAATTTATAATACAAAAACCCTCTAAATCTCCCTAAAGGGAGACTTGGGAACAGTCTTTAAAGTTGAAATGTCATCAGGTAATCCATATAAAAAGGGAGGAATGTTTGAAGGTGCCTCGTATTTAATCTTTGAAAAAGCGAAGCAACTTAGAAAAAACATGACACCGGCAGAAACTGTTTTATGGATGCACCTGAAAGCCGGTTTGGAAGGTTATAAGTTCAGAAGACAGCATCCAATAGGAATTTATATCGCTGATTTCTATTGTCATAGAGCAAAACTGATTATTGAATTGGATGGATCAATACATCAGTTAGCAGAAGTTCAGCAAAATGATAATAGAAGAGAAGCTGACTTGCTTGAATGGGGATACCAGGTGATCAGGTTCAGCAATGAAGAAGTTTTTAATAAAATAAATTTTGTATTGAATAGAATTCTTGCAGACATTAAATTAATTATTAATAACAAAAATCTAAACGCTTCGCCTGATAGCGGAGTGTAAAGCCCCCTTTAGGGGGTTGGGGGGTTAAATATTATGGACAGACGCGAACTTTTAAAGAAAATAGCCATCCTCACCGGTGGTGTGGTGATTGGAGGAGAAGTATTTTTATCCGGATGTACTACGGGAGCTAAAGCCAGTGCCTTTTCTCCTGAAACCATTGCGCTTCTGGATGAAATCGGGGAAACCATTATTCCGGCTACTGCCACACCCGGTGCCAAAGCGGCCGCAGTGGGCGAGTTTATGAAAGTCATGATCACCGACTGTTATACGGTAGCCGAACAGAAAGTATTTACCGACGGCATTGAAAAGCTGCAGGAGGTATGCCAAAAAATGTATAGCAAGTCTTTTATGGACTGCTCGCCTCAGCAACGACATGACTTGCTGGTGTCGCTTGAAAAAGAAGCCAAGCAGTTTAATGACAAGAAAAATGCAGCGGAAAAAGAAGAGAAGGAAATTGCCAAAGCGGCGAAGCAACCCTTTGTGGGCGCCCCTCCTCATTATTATACCATGGTGAAACAGCTGACGCTTTGGGGCTTCTTTACCTCAAAAACCGGCATGACAGAAACCCTTCGTCATCTGCCAGTACCTGGAAAGTATGATGGCGCATTCCCATATAAAAAAGGAGATAAAGCCTGGGCGGAATAATTATTAAAAACGATGCTATGCAACAAGACAGAAGAAACTTTTTAAAATTTACCGGTGCTGTCGGTACGGGACTGGTATTAAACAGCCTGGGCAGTTCCTCCCTATTTGCAGCGGAGACCGCGAAACCCCTCACTCATTTCGGGATACAGTTGTACACGTTACGTGATGTGATTCCGGGGGATCCGAAAGGGGTGTTAAAACAACTGGCCTCCTTTGGTTATAATCAGATCGAAAGTTATGAAGGGGCCAATGGCATGTTCTGGGGCATGGGCCATACAGGGTTTAAAAATTACATGGATGAATTGGGAATGAAAATCGTCTCTTCACACTGTGACATCACAAAGGATTTTGAAAAGAAAGCGGCTGAAGCTGCTGAGATCGGCATGAAATACCTGGTCTGTCCCTGGAAAGGACCGCAGAAATCACTGGATGATTTCAAACGTTTTGCCGACGAATTCAATCAGAAAGGGGAAATCTGTAAAAAGAACGGCATCCGTTTCGCCTATCACAACCATGACTATTCCTTCAAAGCAATGGATGGCCAGTTGCCCCAGGACGTAATGATGAACGGCACCGATCCTGCCCTGGTGGATTTTGAAATGGATATTTATTGGGTGGCCGCCGCCGGCGTTGATATTGAAGCCTGGTTTAAAAAATATAAAAAACGTTTCCGTCTCTGCCATGTGAAAGACCGGAGCAAAAATCCCGGAATGGATAATGGTAAAAATTCCGTGGACCTGGGTACCGGAAGTATTGACTGGCCTAAGATTCTGAAATCCGCCAAAAAATACGGTATGCAGTATTATATCGTGGAGCAGGAAGCCTACCCGAATGGATCTTCACTGGAAGCAGCGAAAGTGAATGCAGCGTATATGAAAACGTTGAAAGTATAGCCCGGATAGTAAAAAATAAATAAATAAAAACCAAAAACGGATCCATGATATATTTCATGGATCCGCTTTTTTTATGCACAATGGTTCTATGCTTAATAATTTGGTAACATTTCACTGACCTTAACGCTACATTAACAAAGCACCTTTGCGCTTCACAAAAACATCCGTTTATGAAGCGTTTAGTATTTATGATTTCATTCCTGTTGATGACCGGCCTGATCAGCGGTCTGCACGCACAGGAAACCACTGCTGAGATCCAGGGGATCATTACAGAAACATCAAACAGCCCGCTGATCGGGGCAACGATTACAGCCATACACCAGCCAACCGGTACAAAATATACCACCACCACCCGTAAGGATGGCCGTTATAATCTGGCCAATCTCCGTGTTGGCGGACCTTATGAAATCACGGCCAGCTATGTGGGTTACAAAGAAGAAAAGCAAACCGAAATTTTTCTCCTGATCGGTCAGACCTTCCGGGCTGATTTCATCCTGCAGAACAGTGGCACAGAAATGAAAGAAGTGATCGTAACCGCCACCCGTTCCGATAAGGTATTTAATAAATCAAGAACCGGTTCTGCCGAAGTGGTCAACCGCCAGCAGATCGAACGTCTCCCGACAATCAACCGGAGTATCAATGATTTCACCCGTCTGACACCCACCGCAAACAGTAATGCCACTTACGGCACCAGTAGTTTTGCCGGACGTGCCAACTCATATAATAACCTGACGGTAAATGGAGCTTCGTTCAATAATACGTTTGGACTGGCAGCTGGTCTTGGCGGTCAAACCAACTCCCAGCCCATCAGTATTGACGCACTTGACCAGATCCAGGTAAACATTGCCCCCTATGATGTAACATTGGGCGGATTTACCGGTGCCGGTATTAACTCCGTTACAAAAAGCGGAACCAACCAGGTAAAAGGTACAGTATACAGTTATTGGAAAAGCCCTGGCCTTACTGGTCTCAACGTTGGTCCGACCAAACTCGCCAAACAACAATTTGATTTCAATAACCGCGGATTGAGTGTGGGTGGTCCGATCATTCCGAATAAATTATTCTTCTTCATCAGTGGTGAACAGGAAAGAGTAAGCACCCCGGCAACAAGCCTCGTGGCCAGTCGCGGAGGTTCATCCGGTGTGGGTATTTCACAGGCAAAAGCAGAAGACCTTGATGCATTATCCGCCTTCCTGAAAACCAAATTCGGGTATGAAACGGGTGCCTATGAGAACTATACATTTGACACCTATAGTGATAAGGTCACGGCCCGTTTTGACTTAAATATCAGCAAGAAGCATACACTGAATGTGAACTATTATTACCTGAAGTCCTACCGCAATGTGCCACCAAGCAACAGCGGAGCACCCAGTAATAACCGTCAGCCCAGCACTACAGCCATGCCATTTGTTTCTTCATCCTATATCATCAATAACAATTTCAACATTGTCATTGCCGAGCTGAATAGCCGATTCAGCAATAAGCTTTCCAATAAGCTGCAGGTAGGTTACAACCAGTTGCGTGACTTCCGCAGCAGCCCGGGTGGCATTTTCCCGCTGGTGGATATTGAAAATGGTGCAGGGAGTTCATTTACGGCCTTTGGCTATGAACCCTTTACTGCTTTCAATAAACTCAGCACTAACACCTGGCAGCTGAATGATATCGTGACTTTATATAAAGGCAAACACACCATTACCTTTGGTACGCAGAATACGTTTAATAAATTCCAGAATGGTTTTGCACCCAACTATTATGGTGCATATCGTTTTGCGAGCCTGGCTGATTTTTATAACAGCGTAAATAACGGTACGGCCAATGCCACCCGTTACGAACTGCGTTATTCAGCCCGTAAAAACGGCGAGTTCCCATATGCTGATGTGTCTACTTTACAACTCGGCTTCTTTGCCCAGGATAAATTCAACGTCAACAATAACCTGGTACTTACTTACGGTATCCGTGCCGACATCCCGGTATTCAAACAGAATTTTATCGCCAATACCAACGCCGACGCGCTGACATTCAGAGGCGGTGTCAGAATAAATACCGGTGAAGCTCCCAAAACATCCGTTCTGCTGAGCCCCCGGTTTGGATTCAACTGGGATGTGACCGGCGATAAGAAAACACAGGTTCGCGGCGGTATTGGCATTTTCTCCGGTGCACCACCTTTTGTCTGGATCAGCAACCAGGCCAGTAACAATGGTGTGGACTTCGGTTCTTTTGTCCGTACTACTGGTGTGGCCTTCAATGCAGATGTGAATGCCAATCGTCCGGCCAATGCCGCGGCTAACACGAGCTATAACCTGGCTGTAACAGAAAAAGATTTCAAATTCCCGCAGTTATTCCGAAGCAACCTGGCCATTGACCGGAAACTGCCTTTCGATATCACAGCCACCCTGGAGGGTATTTTCTCCAAAGACCTGAATGCGGTATATCACCAGAATATCAACCTGCCTAATACAGGAGCGGCCATGCAGGGAGCAGACAACCGTATCCGTTACAGTGCGACGCAGATCTACAGAGGTGCCGGTGGGGTATCGGCGACTAACCCGAATATCAGCGATGCGATCCTGATGACTAATACATCAAAAGGATACACGTATAATGCCACCCTGCAACTGCAGCGCAATGTAAAGAACCTGTATACCATGATTGCCTATAGTTATGGTAACAGCCGTTCTGTCAATGATGGTGGTTCAATTGCACAGTCTATCTGGAGAGACCGTGCCGTGTCCGGTGATCCGAACAGCGAAGCCGTGTCTTTTTCCAATTTCTATCAGCCGCACCGTGTGATTGCAGCGGCTTACTATCGTTTTGAATATGCGAAGCACTTTGCTTCTTCTTTCGGATTCACTTTTGAAGCAGCCAATGGAGGTACCGCCAGCTATACGTATAATGGTGACCTGAATGGAGATGGCCTGACAACCAATGACCTGTTGTATGTTCCCCGTAATGCCAGCGAGATCATCCTGGAAGGCGTGAATGCCGCAGATACCCGTACGGCTGCACAACTCTGGGGACAACTGAACACGTATATCAATCAGGACCCCTACCTGAGTACCCGTCGTGGTGATTATGCAGAACGCAATGGTTTACTCCTGCCCTTCTACAAAAGACTGGACTTTAACTTTACCCAGGACTTTATGGTAAAAGCAGGGAAAAACATGAATACGCTGCGTTTCACAATGGACATCTTCAATTTCGGCAACCTGCTGAACAGGAATTGGGGTATTTCCCGGATCACTAACCGGACTGCCCTGCTGAACTTTAAGCGGGTGGAAACCACCGGTAATAATGTTGGACGCCCGGTATTCAGTTATCCTTACCTGGATGCCACCAACCTGATTCCCCTGACCAGTACATTCCAGAACAGCACCGGGGTGAATTCAAGATGGCAGATGCAGGTGGGTGTTCGTTATATATTTAACTAAGCTCATCGCTATAAAAAAAAAGGCTGTCTCAAATGAGGCGGCTTTTTTTTTGTGACAGCGTCTTCCGCTGCGCGGATTTTTTTAACACATAGGTTTAAATGATCACGAAAGATCGGAGAGTATAACTTTCAGAACCGAACTAGAGCGGGGTGACTCTATAAGTATCACATAGGATACACATAGAACTACAATTAGTCTATGTGTATCCTATGTGTCTATGTGCCTATGTGTTAAAAAAACAGCATTACATTAATGCCCCCCGCAAAGCCCTTACGTCCTCCGGGTCAATTGCATTGTTCGAATAACTTTCCGCTGAGCCGGCAAAGCCCGGATGAATATATTCCATGGATGAAGCGGCTTTGCCTCTTAATGAAGAATGAAATTCAATGCAACCCGTTTTCTCCGCCAGCCATTTGATATTATCCTTTCGTAACCCGCTGCCGGGCATTATGATGATGCGCTCATCTGCCTTGGAGTTCAGTTCAGCGATCAGGTCGGCTCCTTCACTCACGGTGGGCAATTGTCCGGAAGTTAAAATGCGTTCGCAGCCCATTTCCACAAGCTGTTCCAGGGCTTCAAATGGATTACGACAACGGTCGAAAGCCCGGTGAAAAGTTACACCCATAGGATAAGCGGCTTCCACCAGTAGTGCCGAACGTTTTACATCAATGCTCCCATCCCGGTTCAGCAGTCCGATTACCACTCCGTCACAACCCAGTTCTTTGAACAGATTGATATCCTGCTGCATGATTGAGCATTCTTCGTCAGTGTACAGGAAATCACCACCCCTTGGACGGATAATGGGATAGATCAGCACATCAAATGCTTCCCGGCATTGTTTGACGGTACCATAGGATGGCGTAGTGCCACCCTCAGCCAGATTAGCGCAAAGTTCGATACGATCGGCCCCGCCTTCCACCGCAGATTTGGTGGTAAGAAAATCGGAGGTGGCGATTTCGATGATATATTTTTTTTCTGTGCTCATTCTATTGGTTGTTGGTTGTTAGCTGTTAGTTGTCAGGGAACAGCCCTTCAAGCTAGAAGCTAGAAGCTAGAAACGAGAAGCGAGAAGGGAACAGCCCCTTCTGTGAACTGATACTTCAAGGCACGTCAGTCGTACTTCGTACTTCGTATTTCGTACTTATTTCATTGTCCTGAATTCAGCGAACGCTCCATGTAAACGGCCCTAGCTCTTAAAAAAACTTTTCGCTTTTATCAGTGTTTCCTTAGTTCCGCTCTTGATTGCGTAACTGAAACCGGGATGGAGTGCATAGGCGCCAGCTACCCCTTGCTTGTTCAATGCCAGGAAGGCCACTTGTATATCTTTTGCTTTTTCTTTTTTGATCCGGGCAATGCGTTCGATGATTTTTTTGCAGGCGGCTTCGGGACTTAATCCCTGGCGCATCAGTTCGACTACGGAATGTGAGCCGGCCACGCGGATTACGTCTTCGCCCTGGCCGGTGGCGGTACAGGCTCCTACTTCATTATCGACAAACAATCCGGCGCCGATGATGGGTGAATCACCGAGGCGACCACGCATTTTAAAGCCGGCACCGCTGGTTGTGCAACTGCCGCTCAGATTACCGAATGTATCCATGGCCACCATACCGATGGTATCATGATTCCATTCCCCGTTCTCCAGCTTGTAAGGAGCAAAGGGACCATGGCCTTTATTCTCGACATTAATCAGAGGGGATTTATATTCCGATTTTTTCAGCCATTCTTCATATGCACGCTGTGCATCTGGAGACAGTTTCTGTTCCTCCAGTGTAAATCCTTCCGCAACGGCAAACTGCTGGGCACCGCTGCCTACCAGCATCACATGCGGGGTTTTCTCCATCACGCGACGGGCAACCGCAATGGGATGTTTGATCCGCTCCAGGAAAGCCACACTTCCGCAATTGGAAAACTCATCCATGATACAGGCATCAAGCGTCACAAAGCCATCCCGGTCCGGATTGGCTCCAAGTCCCACACAACAGTTCTGAGAAGACTCAGTCACCATCACCCCTTTCTCTACGGCATCCAGGGCTCTTCCCCCTTTGCCTAACACTTCCCAGGCTCCTTTATTGGCTTCCAGTCCCGCATCCCATGTGGAAATCACCACCGGCTTACCTTTTACTGAAACAGTACCCCCGGATCCAGCTGCTATTTTGCTGAACAACACACCCAGTGAACCCAGTGCAGAGGACTGAATGAACTTTCTTCTATGGACCATTGTTTATACTTTAATGCCTTCGAAATTAATCGTTTCCAAAACAACTCCCCACAAAAAACAGGTTTAACATTCCGATAAGGTGAAAATATTTGATGTTTAAACATTGAATATGTATCTTTGTCTTCTAAAGCAATAAAATGAAAATAGTAATCCTCTCCGGCAGTCCGAGAATAAATAGTGTAACCGTACGCGTGGCCCTGCACCTGAAAAACTGGTTTACCACGCATACTTCTCATGAGATCGATCTGATTGAACTGAAAGACTGGAATCTGCCGGCCGTACAGACCGTTTGGTCAACCCCTGATAAAGCTCCGGTTGAATTTCAACCACTGGCGCAGCGGATCTTTTCAGCAGAAGCCTTTATACTTGTTACCCCGGAATACAACGGCAGTTATTCACCGGCGCTGAAGAACCTGCTGGATCATTTTCCGAAACAATTACACAAACCATTCGGTATTGTAACCGCTTCACCCGGTGCGATGGGTGGCATGAGGGCTTCCCAGCAATTACTCCAACTGGTTCCGGCTTTATTCGGTATAGCATCACCCAGCATGCTTATCACCCCGGCAGTAGATAAAAAATTCAGTCCGGACGGAGACCTCCTCGAAGATGGTTTCCAGGGCATGGTGCATACCTTCGTCACTGAATTCCTGTGGCTCGCCGAAAAACTCGTTGCAGCAAAAACAGTAGCTTAATTCTAAAGGAATAAACATGAAAACAATCATACATAAAGCCGCTACCCGCGGACATGCAAACCACGGGTGGCTGAACAGTTATCATACGTTCAGTTTTGCCGGATACCATGATGCGGACCGTATACATTTTGGTGCCCTGCGTGTATTAAATGATGATACCGTGGCCGGGGGAATGGGCTTTGGCGCACACCCGCACGATAATATGGAAATCATTTCTATTCCGACCAGTGGCGACCTGGAACACCAGGATAATATGGGCAACAAACAGGTGATTCGCCAGGGCGATGTGCAGGTAATGAGTGCAGGTACAGGTATCCAACACTCCGAAAAAAATAAGAATAACGATAAGACCGTGGAATTTTTCCAGATCTGGGTATTCCCCAATCAGCGGAATGTAACTCCCCGGTATGATCAGCAACGTTTTACCGATGCGGACAAGCATAATAAACTGCTCACCGTGGTCTCCCCCATCGGCACCACCGACGGCAAGGTCCATATTCACCAGGATGCCTGGTTCAGTCTCGGCAAACTGGAAAACGATTTTTCAACGGAATACAAGCTGTTTAAAAAAGACAATGGTGTTTATGCATTCGTCATTGAAGGCAATGTCACGATCAACGGCATTTCCCTCAACCGACGCGATGGTCTCGGGATTACCGAAGCGGAGGTATTGACCATCAAAGCCGATTCGGATGCGGAAGTGCTGCTGATGGAAGTGCCGATGCTGAAGTAAGGTTGGTGAGTGGTGAGTGGTGAGTGGTGAGAAAAACAATAAAACGAGTAACGGTTGTGTATAAGGATTCAACTTCCTTAGGAGGGGCTGTTCCCTTCTTGCTTCTAGCTTCTCGCTTCTTGCTTTCTTCCGACTACTAACTACTAACTGAAATAAAAAGTTTCTATATAAATAATATTAAACATGAACACCAAAAATATCGAACATATCCTAACTCCTCCCCCACCACACATGGTTGGCGATGGATTCCGCGTACATTCATTCTTTCCGGGCGGAAGATTGATTGATAAAAAAAGGATGAGCCCCTTTTTCTTAATGGACTATGGGGCGAAAATCGAATTCACACCCGCCGCAGAACCCAGAGGTGTGGGCGTACATCCGCATGCCGGTTTTGAAACCGTAACTATTGCGTACCATGGAAAGATCGCCCATCACGACAGTGCCGGTAACAGCGGGATTATCGGTGAAGGCGATGTACAATGGATGACAGCCGGATCCGGTCTTTTGCATAAAGAGTATCACGAAACGGAATACAGTAAAACCGGCGGTCCTTTCCAGATGGTACAGCTTTGGGTGAACCTTCCGGCAAAGGATAAAAAAACAAAACCGAAATACCAGGAATTGTCGAATGAAAAGATGGGTCGCCAACTGCTGGCTGACGGAAAAAGCTATATAGAAGTGATTGCGGGAACCTACGAAGGAACCAAAGGACCGGCGTTTACCTTCACTCCGATGGAAGTGTATAATGCCCGGCTGAAAGCGGGTGGAAAGGCTGTATTGAATCTGCCGGCACATTATAATACCGGTCTGCTCATGATACAGGGATCCTCCCAGATCAATGGACAGGAAGTAAGTGCCGATCACTTTGTTTTGTTTAAAAACGAAGGAGAATCAATCACCCTTGAAGCAAAAGAGGACAGTATCATTCTGGTCTTGTCCGGTGAACCGATTGATGAACCCATTGCCGCATATGGTCCTTTCCTGATGAATACATGGCCCGAAGTGGAGCAGGCGATCCAGGACGTGAATGCAGGGAAGTTTGGCTATCTGGAAGACTGAACAATCTCAAACATGCATTAACCCGAGGCCTTTATGCCGCCTACTGCTTGCTGGCGAGTCTGTGGACTGTCGACCGTAGACTGTGGACTATTGCGCACTTTCATTGCTTTCAATAAACTTTACCAGATTCTTCCTGGCTTTCTTTTGGATCGCCCTTTTCATCCAGCCCATCCAGCCAAAGAGTTGTCCCTTCCAGCCGAGGGCCTGTGCTGCCCATTTGCTGAGCGGGAAAGCATCACTGTGTTCAATAATCTTTCCGTCTTTGAGTTTCATAAATGCCTTGATCCGGTTCACCACTTTACGGCCTGTCTGGGAAAAAGTATAGGTGGCCGTCCATTTACAGGTGGCATATTCCTCATCCAGCAGTTCAATATCCGAAAAGGTCAGTGAGAAGTCTTTTGCGTTTTTACAAAGCATTTCCCACATAAATTTTGCCTCCTCCCCCCGCAATAAGCCAAATGCCGGATCGCTGAATACAATATCATCACTGTAACAGGCATTCATGCCCTGGTAGTCCTTTTGCTGAAAAGCGGTATAAAACCGGTGAATAACTTCCGCATTGGTTTGCATAACGTAAGTTGTTGGGTATTCTGTAAATTTAAAGCATCAAAATAACTTACATGCGAAAAATAACGATTTGCCTGTTTCTGGGATTTTTGACCTTCTCTGCCAGCGCCCAGACGGTACATATCATTCCTCAGCCCGCTTCAGTCAAACAACCAAAGACCAATGCCCGGTTCAGTATCAGTCCGGCGACGGTATTGGTGCTGGAAGCAAGCAACCTGGAAAAGACTGCAACGTATATAAATGATTATCTGGAAAAGTTCTATCAGTTTAAGTTGAATATAGTGAGCAGTACGACCAGTAAGAATGCGGTCCGGCTTAACTACGAAAGGATGGACAATGCGGTGCCGGGTGCCTATCGGTTAGCCGTGGATGGCAACGGGGTGTATATTGCCGGGGACAATGAAGAAGGCGTATTTTATGGTATCCAGACCCTGATCCAGCTCTTGCCGGTTCCGGATGCCCGTTTAAAAATGGCCGGGACCCGGTTGGATATCCCCCATGTAAGCGTGGAGGACGCGCCCCGTTTTGAATATCGCGGAATGCACCTGGATGTGGGCCGTCATTTTCTGCCCGTTACATTTATTAAAAAGTACATTGATTATCTCGCTCTGCACAAACTCAATATTTTTCACTGGCACCTGACCGAAGACCAGGGCTGGCGGATTGAAATAAAGAAATACCCGGAACTGACAAAGATGGGTGCCTGGCGCAATGGTACGATCATTGGTCGCTACCCGGGCAGCGGGAATGACAATATTGCGCATGGTGGCGCATATACCCAGCAGGAAATAAAAGAAGTAGTGCAATATGCCAAAGACCGGTATATCGATGTGATCCCTGAGATTGAAATGCCCGGACATAGCAGCGCGGCCATTGCCGCTTATTCCTGGCTGAGTTGTTTTCCCGAAAAACCAACGGTCATTCCGGAAAATATGGTGTCAAAAAGAACGGACAATGAACTGAACCGGGGCGGCATTAAATATGTACAGGAAACCTGGGGTGTATTTGATGATGTATTCTGCGCGGGGAAGGAATCCACTTTTGAATTCCTGCAGGATGTAATCGACGAAGTGACGACGCTGTTTCCCTCCAACTATTTTCATATCGGCGGGGATGAATGTCCCAAGACCCATTGGAAAAAATGTGAGGCCTGCCAGCAACGAATGAAGGAAAATAACCTGAAAGATGAACATGAACTGCAAAGTTATTTTGTACAGCGGATCGAAAAATACCTGAATAGTAAAGGCAAAAAACTGATTGGCTGGGATGAGATCCTCGAAGGTGGACTGGCCCCGAATGCGTTAGTGATGAGCTGGAGAGGTGAAGCCGGGGGCATTGAAGCCGCCAAACAAAAACACGGGGTAATTATGACACCCGGCAACCCGGTGTACTTTGATCATTCACAAAGCGAGAATGAGGACAGTATTACCATTGGCGGCTATAACCCGATTGAGAAAGTATATGCCTGGGATCCGGTACCTGCGGAATTAAGTGCGGAAGAAGGAAAGTATATACTCGGGGCACAGGCCAATGTATGGACTGAGTATATGGACAATCCGCTCAAAGTAGAATACATGATCTTCCCGCGGATGGCCGCCCTGAGTGAAGTGCTTTGGAGCAAAAAGGAAAATAAGAACTGGACGGCCTTTGAGAAGAAACTGGTGCCGGCTTTCAAACGATATGATCTGTGGAAAGCCAATTACAGTAAGGCTTATTATGATATCAGGGCAAAAGTGATACCTGCAGCAGATAATAAGCGTATTCTTTGGGAATTATCCGGAAAATCAACGGAGAAAATCATGGTCAGCGCAGACCGTAAATCAGCAGCAGTCCCCTACATAAAACCGGTTCCTGTCAACCGTTCTTCTTCGTATTCTGCCACTAATGGCAAACTGACCCTTACGCAGGCTTTTAAATTCAATATAGCCACCGGAAAGAAAATCACGTTAACTACCCCTCCTTCCAAATCCTATCCGGGCGATGGCGCTTTTACATTGGTGAATGGTATTCAAAATGAAAAAGGGTTGGCTAAAAGCAAAGAGTTTCTGGGTTTCAGCGGGGCGGATTGCGAAGCAGTGATTGACCTGGGTAAGGAAGAAATGATAAGTAAAGCAGTGGTTCATACCCTTCGTCAGACCGGAAGCTGGATCTGGCAACCATTGGTAACCGAAGTATTTGTATCATCCGACGGCAGCAATTATGAGTCAGCCGGACTTTCTGATGATTTTAAGATTACTATCAAAGGCCTGGAGAAAGGGACGATGAAAGTGGAATTCCAACCCCGCAAAGCCCGGTATGTGAAAGTGATGGTGAAAAACTGGGGCGATATTCCAGCCGGAGAACCCGGAGCGGGAAATAAGGCCTGGTTGTTTGTGGATGAGATTGAAGTACATTAACCGCAAAAAGCCGCAACAAACCGCAAAAACCTTCAAATAAAGTATTATCTTTAGGCCTCAAACCACCTCTACATGTCAAAAAAAGCAGCTCCCCGTAATTTTGCTGATAGTTTTGAAAAGATTCCGGTCCATGTATTTCCGAATCAGAAAAACGGCTCTGTCTATGTAGCCAGACTGATTGCGGATTTTATCAGGGAGAAGCAAAAGAAGAAAGAAAAATGTGTGTTGGGACTGGCGACCGGTTCAACTCCGAAGACCTTGTATGCAGAACTGGTAAAAATTCACCGTGAAGAGAAACTGAGTTTTAAAAATGTAGTGACGTTTAATCTTGACGAATACTACCCGATTGCCAATAATGCTCTGCAGAGTTATAACCGGTTTATGAAGTCACACCTGTTTGACCTGGTGGATATCAATCCTAAGAATATTCATATACCCAACGGAGAGATCAAGAAAGAAGATATCAAGGAGCATTGCCGGCAATACGAAAAAATGATTGAGGATGCCGGTGGCATTGACCTGCAGATACTCGGCATCGGAAATAACGGGCATATCGGTTTCAACGAACCTGGTTCCGGTATCTATTCAAGAACAAGACTGATTACGCTTGACAACTCCACCCGGATCGCCAACTCTTATGAGTTTGCCAATATATCGGAAGTACCCCGTCTTGCGATTACCATGGGTATCAGTTCGATCCTGAAATCCAAAAAAATTATCCTGATGGCCTGGGGCAGTGCCAAAGCACCGGCCATCCAGAAAGCTGTGGAAGATGACGACAGCGAACAGATTCCCGCGTCCCTGCTTCAAAATCACGATGATGTTTCCTTTGTGGTAGATGAGGCAGCTGCATCTGAACTCACCCGAAATAAATCACCCTGGCTCACAGGTGACTGCGAATGGACCCCGATGATGATCAAGAAGGCCGTGGTGAATATGGCGCTTAAATTAAAGAAGCCCATCCTGAGTCTGACCAACAGTGATTACAATGAATATGGATTAAGCGATCTGCTCGTGGATCAGGGCGATGCCTATGAGATCAACCTGCAGGTCTATTATATGCTGCGCGATTCAATCACCGGCTGGCCCGGGGGTAAACCCAATGTGAACCTGCCGGTCCACCCGGAACGGTCTTCACCCTATCCCAAACGGGTGATCATCTTCTCCCCTCACCCGGATGATGATATCATCAGTATGGGTGGCACTTTCCAGCGCTTACACGACCAGGGACATGATGTGCATGTGGGTTACCAGACCAGCGGCAATATTGCAGTGACGGATGAATTTGTGACCCGCTTCCTTGATTTTGCCGTAGGCTTTGAAGAAATCGCCGGTATTGATACAAAAAAATCAGGCAAGATCCTGGAAGATGCCCGGAAATTCCTGAACCGGAAAAAATCGAATCAGATGGACACGCCCACTATCCGGGCGATCAAAGGACTGATCCGGCGAGGAGAAGCCAAAGCCACTTGCCGCTATGTAGGCATCCGGGAGGAAAACATCCATTTTCAGAACCTCCCCTTCTATGAAACCGGTGCAATTGAAAAAAAGCCGATGAGTGAAAAAGATATTAAGATCACCATCGAATTATTACGGGAAATAAAGCCCCACCAGGTGTATTGCGCCGGCGACTTTGCCGATCCGCACGGCACTCATATTGTGTGTTTCAATGTGGTACTGGAAGCCCTCCGCCGTATCAAGGCCGCAGGGGATGATTGGATCAGTGATTGCTGGCTCTGGTTGTACAAAGGAGCCTGGCAGGAATGGAATATTGAAGAGATTGAGATGGCAATACCCATGAGTCCGGACCAGGTACTCAAAAAACGATTCGGCATTTTTATACACCAGTCACAAAAAGATATGGTGCCCTTCCAGGGAAGTGATTCACGCGAATTCTGGCAACGAGCTGAAGAAAGAAATGCCGCCACTGCTAATCTCTATGCCGACCTGGGACTGACGCACTATGCCGCAATGGAAGCATTTGTCCGTTGGCATTATTAAAAAGTGATACAACTGAAAAAGCCCTGCCGTTGAATACCGGCAGGTCTTTTTTATTCCGGCTATCTTTTACAGCTTAATATAAGTGCATTTACTTATAACCGTCTACGTATACCATAAAAGGGGTATTTTTTTTTAAATCATGAACCATGACATTTGTGGTCCGGTTGATTTCGTCAAACCCTCAACGCCTTCGCTGATCGAATTGGCCCCGTTTTCCGGATAAAATTACCGTTAGCAAAATGAAAAAAAACATCCGGGTGATGATTACTGATGATCACCCGATCTACCGAGAAGCCGCAACAGCCGCCCTTCATTGCCAACAGGATATTATTGTTGTGGGTCTTTGTTCATCCGGTCCCGAAGCCCTTGAAAAAATTCCGGAACATTTGCCGGATATTGTATTAATGGATATCCGAATGCATCCCATGGATGGCATTGAAACCACCGAAAAAATAAAAGCACTGTTTCCTGACGTAAAAGTGATTGGCTTTTCGCTGGAGACAAAACCTGAAATAGCGAAACGGATGTTCAGCGCCGGTGCCAGTGGCTATGTCACCAAATCCTCCCCCCGGGAAGAAATCTGTGAAGCCATCAACCAGGTGTTGAATGGTAAGAAATATGTGTGCCGGGAAATGAAAGAAGGAAGGGGTTGAAATAAAAAAAGAGATTGCCTTTTTGGACAATCTCTGATTTTTTGTGACCCCGTCTGGATTCAAACCAGAAACCTTTTGATCCGTAGTCAAATGCTCTATTCAATTGAGCTACGGGGCCAGTACTTTAAATTCTCCGCTTTCCAGAAACCTTCCCGACACTGTTGTCGGGATGCTCTATTCAATTGAGCTACGGGGCCTCCTTTGTCAACCGCTTCTCTTGCAATAAGATAAGCGATCAGCGGGCGGCAAATATAGGACAAAATCTGAAAGCAGAAAAAAGAACGGATAAGAATTATGGTAATTTCCTGTCCGGCAGGTATTTATCTATAAGCGACTGAAACTCTTTATACCCCTTTAAATCCTCCAGATCCGGGTCGGACAGCAGGCTTTCCTTATTCTTATACCCTCTTTCCAGGGCCTGCCGCAGGTACAGAATGGCCTGCTCTTTTTGCCCGGCCAGGGCATAGGTACAAGCCAGCTGATAATACGTATCGGAACGGCCTGGCTCCTGCAGAATGGCCCGGCTGATATACTGAATGGCGGAATCATAACGATTGAGCACATGATAGACCAGTCCCAGATTATATAATGCAGAAAAGTGGTCCGGTCCCCGCTTTACCGCCTGCTGCAGGTAGGGCAACGCTTCTTCATATGATTCCGACTTCATCAGCAACACACCTGCATTCAGTGCCGGTTGTACGATCCGGGTATCGGCATCCATGGACAACTGGTAATACCGCAGGGCAGAATCGGGCAGATTCATCTCTGCCATAAAGTTGCCCGTTTGCAGGTACAATTGCCCGTTCCCGATGGCCTTACGATACCCCATATATTTCCGGAAATAAAATATGGCAGAATCCGTTTTCTTTTGCTGCCGGTACAAATCGGCCATGCGTTGAATAATGACCGGATTCTCTGCATCGAGGTCCAGGGCTTTGCGCATATAGATCCGGGCAGAATCGATCCGCTTCAGCCCCTGAAAACTAAGCGCAAGACTGCTCAGCACCTGTGGATTACCCGGTTCAATGTCCAGCGCTTTTCGCACATACCAACGGGCGGAATCATACCGCTTCTGTTCATACCATATCCGGCCCATATCATGCAGGAAGGCCGGGCTCCCCTGCTCATACTGCGAGCTGTTGCGCAGGTATCCCGTGATTGAGTCGGTTAATCCCTGTTCCCTGAAAATCCGGATCAGGTTTTTGGAAGCCGGTTTGTAATCCGGCCGAACCCCTAACGCGCGGCGGAAATAAGCTTTTGCGGAATCATAATTCTTTTCCTCACCATATATCACACCGAGGTTATTCAGCAAAGAAGGATTCCGGGGTTCCAGCCGGATCGCCTGCTGAAAATAACTATAGGTTGAATCCGGTTGCTTCAGTTCCTTATATACTAACCCGGTATTGAGCAGGGCAAAAGCGGAATAGGGATTGGCGATCAAGGCCTGCCGGTAATAATAACGGGCGGAATCATATTGCTTCAGGGCAAAACTGGATTGCCCGAGTTGATTGTACGCTTCTTCATATTGCGGATCAATAGCCGCAGCCTGGCGGTAATAGACTTTGGCGGAATCCCAGGCTTTCAAGTCCCGGTAAAAATTACCGATATACACATTCACAAAGGACTTATCCTGGTAATGGGCAAACGCTTTCTCATACCAGATCCTGGCGGAATCAAACTGCTGCCGGGCAAAATAACTTTTTCCCAACCCGTTATAGGCATTAATGAATTTCGGATCGGCGGCGATACTGCGGCTGAAAAAATCAATGGCCTCCCCATATTGCTGGCTATTATAACTGATCCAGCCGATATTATTCAGGGCATAGACATTCCCAGGTTCAAGCGAAAGTGCTTTACGGTATAAGGAGAGGGCGGAATCATTTCTCGATAAGGAAAAATAATAATGACCCAGATCCACCCAGGCATCCGCGTTGCCCGGATCCACATCAATAGAACGACGGTAATACTTAATCGCAGAATCCGGCTTGTTCTGCGTGCGATACGAAAAAGCCAGGGTGATATACGGGTAGCGCCAGCCTGGTGCTTCATAAATGGCCTTTTTGGCATAATAAATCGCACTGTCGTAACGGTAATTGTCGAGGTGCAAGGCGGATAACGTATTCAGGATATAAGCGGCTTTGGGGTCCCTTGCATATGCGGTATATGCATATTCAAACGCCTTATTGATATCCACCGCTTTTTTGGCTTTACCAAAATAACCGCGGGCCTTAAAGAAATACAACTGTCCCTGTAAAGTCTCCGCAAAATCAGGATCATCTTCCCGGATGATGGCAATGGCTTTCTCCAGCATCGTACCCACTACAAAATCTTCCTGCTGCGCCACCCGTTCCATCCGGTCAATACCGGCCGATGTTTCATCCGCTTTTTCCTCTTCCCCCAGCTGCGCCCGGATCCGCTGTATCGAAGCCGCATCCCGGCAATCGAGGTAGAGATTGATCTTGGCCTGGGCAAAATTGATAAAACTAACGGCCAGGGTCAGCCGCGCATCGGTGGTGTATTTATTAGCCGGAAAACGTTGTTCCAGTTGCTGATAAAAATATTCGGCCGACTCCGAACCGGTCAGCTTATTCTCCCGGATGGCTTTATAAAACTGCTGGTAGGTCTCCAACAGCAGACTGTCCGCCTCCGCATGATATCGTTTATCCCTGATCATCCCATGAAAGGAATTACCGGGTCCTTTCCGCCGGGTCTCCAGCCACTTTTTCAAATACTCAATATCTACAGTGCTCACCACTTTCTCACTGTTCTCCGTACAACAGAAATAAGGATCCTGTTTTCGTTTAAACCGTTGCTGCGCTATACTGGGAACGTTTTTGTCGACGTATTTCTGAATCTCTGACAGCGTCACTTTATTATCGCCTGAACCTCCATCGGTATCGGCCAGCCCGCTTAATCCATCCACGAGGTAATAGGTAAATAAACCATGACCTGTGCCGATTGAGATGTCTTCCAGGGATTCCTGACCGGCTCCGGTAGCCAGCATGATGATCTCCCCGGCCCTCTTTTCAGAGATGGCCGCATTCAGAAAATTCTGTCCCTCCGATCCGCCCGGCAATTCATTGGACCGGCAGGCATCCATGATAAAAAACACTTCCACCCCTTTGGCGGTTTCGGCTGCAATTTTCTTTTTAAGGTTAAACAACTGGATGGTGCCCCCTACGAGGTAATTATTCTTATCCCCGGCCGGATTGCAATCATAGGTGAGGTAAAAAAACTGGTCTTCGTCAATCGCATCACCATGACCGGCCAGGTAAATAAATAGCTTATCCCCTTTTTGCAGTTTTTTGGCCTTGAGCCATTGGAATCCCTTGCCCCAGAATACAGCACTGATGGCCTGTTCATTCAGCACCATGAAGATATTCTCGTCCTTCAGGCGTCCGCCGGCCGGCGATTTCAGGTAATCGCGGAACATTTCCGCGTCTTTATCGGCATAACTGAGTGGACGGACATATTTGTACTTGGAAATCCCCATGATCATGGCAAAAGTCTGCGGTCCCGCCACGGTTGTATCCCGGGGGGAAGGCGGCGTCTGGGCCTGTGCCCTGCCGGATAACAGTAAAAGAACCCCGCACAGAAGAAGGGTGGAAAGGAAATTTCGCATAAATTCGAACTTCCAAATTACGGATTTAGCGAAGAACCAACGCTTACTTGTAATAAATACCCGCCAACGGGTATCCCACTTAAAAGACTACCTGTGAAGACCGCGTTTAGGGGTATGCAACCCCGGGACGGGATTATGTATCATATCAGCACCAAAACAAGGAACTGCACCATTCATGAAGAAGCCGCTGCATAAGCATATCGGACACCATGCCCGGAGGGTAAAGAACCATATCACCAAGTACCTGTATGAGCGGGATACTATATTCTCGACAATATGGGTGTTTGTCTTTATCGTTGTCCTGGGCTCTATCCCGATCAACTTCTATTTTCTCAATCCACTGAAACTGGCCCTGAAGGATTTTGACTTTCACGATATGGCCCATGCCAACCTTGAATTCCGGAAAGACGCAATCAATCATCAGATCACCATTGTAAATATTGGTCCGGCCGACCGGGAACAGCTGGCCTGGATCATTGAAAAAACCGCAGAACAGCAACCAAAAGTCATGGGACTGGATGTGGAGTTTGCCGGACCGCGTGACCCGTACCAGGACTCTTTATTAACAGCCGTGGTTTCCCGGCATCCCAACCTGGTTCTGGCCAGCCGGTTGGAATGGGACGATCAACAAGACCCTTATAAAGAAAATTTCTTTAGTGGAAAAGGTACCGGTGAAGGCTATGCTAATATGCTGGTGGATAGTATTGCCACGATCCGTCTCTGGGCTCCTTTCTTTGAAAATGAAAAAGACCCCAAGGGTCAACCCTATAAAAGTTTTGCGGCTGCGATCCTGGAAAAATATGATACTGTAGCTTATCAGCGGCTGGTGAAGCGGGATAAGAAGGTGGAGACCATCAACTATACCCGCCGGGAAGAATGGTACCACCGGATAGAATCCTCGTCCCTGTTAGATGGCACGATGGAACCCGGCTACCTGAAAGACAAGATCGTTTTGCTTGGATACAGCAGCACTAATCCAAACGATATTGAAGACAAGAAGTTCACCCCGATGAACGAGAAGTTTTATGGAAAGACCAATCCGGATATGTTTGGCGTGGCAGTGCATGCCAATATGCTGTCCATGGCGATTGAAAATAATTATATCCGGAAAATGCCGGCCTGGTTCAGCTGGATACTGGCCATCGTAATCGGCTGGATACACATGGCCATCTTTATCAAGTATTACCTGGATCATCATATCTGGTTTCACCTGGTGGCTAAAATAGCCCAGCTGTTATCCGCAATCCTGTTCCTGTACCTTGATCTATGGTTCTATGAAACCTACCGGATCAAGCTGGATATGAAACTCACGTTAATTGTTATCGTGATGGCCGTGGACGTGATTTATTTTTACGAAGCCTGGGCCAGCTGGATGCACCGTAAATTCAAATACCGGACCGTGTTTGGTCACCATGGACATTAAAAATATTAACTACCATTAACATTTACAATATGAAAAAAATAAGCTTCCTGATCCTTCTCTGCAGTCTTGGCACATTCAGCCTGGCACAGAACAATTTCCTGATCTATAGTTTCAAAGGCAATGTATCCGTTCTGGATAATTCCGTTGAAACAAAGGCCAAAGTGGGCAAGACGATGAGCAACAATGCAACACTTAAAATAGCTGCAGGCGGCGTTGCCACCCTGATCTGTAATGAAGAAGCGATGTTTACCATCAGTAAACCCGGCAATTATGCCTTGAATAAAATGGGTGATTCCTGCAAAGTGAATCACAGCTCCTTTACCGCCAATTATATCAAATACGTGTGGAACCAGATGACCAAATCAAACGGTTCGCCCGGCAGTAACCGGAAGGCTTATATGAATACCATGGGTGCTGTGAGCCGCAGCATCAACAATATCTGGATCGATCCGCGCCTGGACACCGTGAATTATTCAGGTGTGGCCGGTACGTTTCCCCTCTCCTGGAAATCCTACGCGGAAGCCAAAGAATTTATTTTCAGCATCTACCCCGCTGATAATACCACAACTCCTGTATTTAGTACCACCGTCACCAAACTGAAAATTCCCTTAACTGCTTTTGTCAGCAAACTCAAAGCCGGCACCAGTTACCATTGGGTATCCGCCATCAAAGGCGAAGAGAATGACGAACGTAAAGTGCTGAATTTTGTCAGCAAGGAAAGCTTTGCCGCCCTTCTTGAAACTTTAAAAACACAGGGCGCCGAATTCGAAGCCCCTGCCGAACAGGCCTACCGGATCGGCTTTATGCTGGAAGACGCCCATTACCTGGCCGAAGCACTCGACTATTATGCACAGGCAGCCAAACTGGACCCCACGAATGTGCTGTACCGGTCGACGCTGATGTCGTTTAAGAAAGACTACGAGATAAAATAGTCGGTAGTTAGTAGTTCGTAGTTAGTAGTCAACAGCCCTTTCTAAGAAGGTTGAATTAAAATTACAAGGGCTTCCGAGTTATGGAATATTCCTGACTAAGAGTGGTTTTTTTGCTCAAGCTACGAGGGATGAGTTGCGAGCTGCGAGACCTATAGTTCGGATCCGGCCTGTGTGTCTCGCGACTCGTAGCTCATGGCTCGAAACTATTTCGGCCGCATTCCGTAGCTTTATCCCCTAATTTACTTTCGCATGAAAAAACTATTCTTACCTGCCCTCCTGTTGCTGGGGCTGTTGGGTCAGGCGCAACTGAAGGCAGATGATGTAAAGACTTTTACCCTGAAAAACGGGATGAAGTTCCTGGTGGTGGAAGACTTTTCCATCCCCAATGCCAATATGTATCTTTTTTATAAAGTGGGCAGCCGGAATGAGCACCAGGGCATCACCGGACTCTCCCATTTTTTTGAACACATGATGTTTAACGGTGCTAAAAAATATGGCCCGAAGCTGTTTGACCAAACCATGGAATTCAACGGCGGGGCCAACAATGCTTATACAACCGAAAATGTCACAGTCTATACCAATTGGTTCCCTGCATCAGCCACGGAAGTGATCTTTGATCTCGAAGGCGATCGTATTTCCAGTCTCAGCATCGACCCCAAAATGGTGGAAAGTGAAAGAGGCGTGGTACTCAGTGAAAGAAGTACCGGATTGGAGAATTCTCCCTGGGAGCAATTATCGCAAACATTGGGTGGCGTGGCCTTCCTCGAACATCCCTACCATTGGCCGGTGATCGGGTATGAGGATGATATGAAGAACTGGAAACAGGAAGACCTGGAACGCTATTTTAAAACCTACTATGCCCCCAATAACTGTGTGGTGGTGATAACAGGCGGCATTAAACTGGAAGAAGTGAAAAAACTGGCGGAGAAATACCTGGAACCCATTCCCGCCCAACCGGCCCCACCTAAAGTGAATATCGTGGAACCGGAACAAACCGGCGAACGGCGGGTACTGGTGCAGAAAGAAGCCGCCACCCCCTATCTCATGATCGCTTATCATGTACCGGAAGCAAAACATGAGGACTATTATGCATTGAATATTCTGAACTCCATTCTTTCCAGTGGAAAATCCTCCCGTCTTTATACCACATTGGTGGATCAGCAACAACTGGCTACTTCGGTCTTTTCCGGCTTTGGGGAAAGTTTTGATCCCACTCTTTTTCAGATCTACGGAATCACGGCTAAAGGTGTAAACGAGGCCGCACTCGAAAAGGGCATTTATGAAGTATTGGAGAAAATAAAAAACGAAGGCATAACCGAAACGGAACTGCAGAAGATCAAGAACCAGAAACTAATGGAGTTTTACGACCAGGTGGAAACCATCAACGGCAAGTCCAATAATATCGGGACCTATGAAGTGTTTTTCGGCGATTACCGTAAAATGTTTGATGCGCCCGCGGCCTTTAATAAAGTCACCGCCGCTGATGTACAACGGGTGGCTAAAAAATATTTCACCAAATCCAACCGTACGGTGGGGGTGTTAAAATCAAATACAGAGGAATAATACCATGAAAAATTTCAAACATTATATACTGGCCGGCATTTTACTGGCCACCACTTTCCAGATTACAGCGCAGGGATATAAACTGCCGGCTTACGAAAAATTTAAATTACCCAATGGACTGGTGATTTACCTGATGGAGCAACATGAAGTACCCCTGATCAGTGTATCAGCCATCTTTCCTGCGGGCGCCATTTATGATGGCGAGCAATCAGGACTGGCTTCTTTGACCGCCGCGGGACTTAAACATGGTACACAATCCATGACCAAGGCCCAGCTGGATGAGGAACTGGATTTCCTGGGTGCCAGTGTCAATACATTCGCTTCGAAAGAATCCTCCGGTCTCTCCGCAAAATTTTCTGCCAAAGACAAGGACAAAATACTGTCGCTTATAAAAGAGATCCTGCTTAATCCGGTTTTTGACAGCACCGAGTTTGCTAAAGAAAAAAGACGGTTGCTCGTCAGCCTCGAACAGCAGAAGGAAAGCCCCCGTTCCGTGATCGGCGCTTATTTTGATAAATTTCTGTATGGTGAACATGTATACGGCAATATCGTTCAGGGAAAAATCTCTACGGTCACCCCGCTGACGGCAGAAGACCTGAAGAAATTCTATACCGCTAATTATCATCCGGACGGATCGGCCATCAGCGTGGTGGGTGATTTTAACGCCAAAGAAATGAAGGCGAAACTGACGGCCTTGTTTGCCAGCTGGAAAAAAGGACCGAAAACAGCAGGTGCCAATCCCGCTTCAATGGCCATCAATAAACCATCGGAGAACCGCGTTCTGCTGGTCAATAAAGAGGATGCCAAAGAAACCACTTTCTTTATTGGCGCGCCCGGTATTGCCCGTAATAACCCGGACTATGTTGCCATAGATGTGGTCAATACCCTCTTCGGCGGACGGTTTACTTCCATGCTCAACGATGAGCTGCGGGTCAACAGCGGATTGACGTATGGTGCCGGCAGCCGTTTCAGTGCGTTGAAAAATGGGGGCAGTTTTATCATCAGTACATTTACCGCGGGTAAGACCACGGAACCGGCGATTGATAAAACACTTGAAGTAATCAACAAACTGCATAGCAACGGTATAGATGAAAAATCACTGACCTCGGCTAAGAACTATGTAAAAGGACAGTTTCCTCCCCGTTTTGAAACCGCCAGTCAGCTGGCCGGACTGATGACGCAGATGTTCTGGTACAATTTTGACGAGTCCTTTATCAATAATTTTGAAAAGAATGTAGACGGTCTGACGGTGGAGAAAGCCAAAGAAATCATTGCGAAATATTTCCCCAAAGACAAGCTTCAGTTTGTCCTGGTTGGCAAAGCCGCCGATATCCGTAAAATCGCCGAAAAGTATGGCAAAGTGAAAGAAGTGGAGATGAAGGAGGAAGTGAAGAAGTCGTTCTAAGGTGTTTAACCGGGATATCTTGAAGAATTAGTATATTAAGTAAAAGTTGACAGGTTGATAAGTTGACAGGTTGATAAGTTGACAGATTGACAAGGGATCGTTCTTAGGAGGTTACCTTGTCAACTTTTCAACTTGTTTACTTGTAGACATAGTTAAAAGTTGACAGGTTGATAAGTTGACGGGTTGACAAGGGATCGTTCTTAGGAGGTTGCCTTGTCAACTTTTCAACTTGTTTACTTGTAGACATAGTTAAAAGCTGACAGGTTGATAAGTTGACAGGTTGACAACGGATCGTACTTAGGAGGTTACCTTGTCAACTTTTCAACTTGTTAACTTATCAACATAACCTGACCATCAAATGAAAATAAGTTTTCACTCCGTTGGCAAACCCCACGAGCCCTACGTAAAACCCGGCGTGGACGATTTCACCAAACGTATCTCGCGATACTATAAGGTGGACTGGCTCTTTATTCCGGCACCAAAGAATGCGGCGGCGATGAGTGAGACGGAATTAAAAAAGAAAGAGGGGGAAATCATCCTGCAGGGGCTGAGCAAGGAAGACTACCTGGTGGCGCTGGAGGAAAGAGGAAAGCAGGTCAGTTCAGAAGGACTGGCCAGCCTGATACAGGCCCGGGCCAATGAAAGCACCCGGAACCTGGTATTCCTGATTGGCGGGGCTTACGGACTGGATGAGGCGGTATTGAAGCGGGCGCAGTTCAAATGGAGCCTGTCCGAACTGGTTTTTCCCCATCAATTGGTGCGGCTGATCCTCGCCGAGCAGGTCTACCGGGCCTGTACCATTTTAAAAAATGAAAAGTATCATCATAAATAATTTCTATTTTCATCCGGCTAAATCATTCTAATGGAAATAACCACGACGCTCATAATTATTATCATTACAGCTATTGTTTCGTTTACGGCTTTCAGTAATGAGAAGATCATGAATGACCTGATCTTTTATCCCCCGGCTGTACAGCGTGGACAGTGGTACCGCTTTTTCACTTGCGGTCTTCTGCATGCCGATATCGGTCACCTGGCTTTTAATATGATCACCCTCTATTTTTTCGGAGGGGGTGTGGAACAGAACTTCTCCATTCTCTTTGGAAAATATGGTAAACTGATCTACCTGGCTATGTATATCCTGGCCCTTGCGGTATGTCTCCTTCCTACCTATGGCAAAAACAAAGACAATTATCATTACCGGAGTCTTGGTGCATCAGGGGCCGTCTCAGCAGTGGTATTTTCCAGTATCCTTTTTGACCCGCTAAAAGGTATCGGACTGTTTTTTATCCCGGTTTTCATTGCCGGTTTCCTGTTTGGACTTATCTACCTGGTTGTTTCAAGTATGCTAGACCGGAAAGGTGGTGATAATATCAATCACTCGGCGCATATTTACGGAGCTTTATTTGGGATCGCGTTCACCTCCATCCTCTGCTATACATTGGGCAATTACCCGGTGTTGGAGGTTTTTGTGAACCAGATATCGAATATGAGCCTTTCTGATATTTTCCAGTTGCCGGGTTAACCGGGCTGTCTGAATTCCAGTTTAAGGACTGTCCTTGAGTTGGGTGACAATTTAAAGCGGTCATCGATCCGGAGACCAATCACCCAGGCAATCCGTTTATTGCTTTCAAGCACCCATACTTTTTCTTTGGCCGTTTTGGAAAGTTTCTGATCGATAAAAAAACGGGACAGTTTCTTTTTTTTCTTCATCCCCAATGGATAAAAATAATCCCCGGTCTTCCATTTGCGTAGGATCATCGGATACTGCAACTGCCGGCTATCCAGCCAGGCTTCTGTGGCGGAGGTCGGTGGCAATTGTCCATTATGATCGGATGATTTGAATTTCAGTTCCCCTGCTTCAAATAGGATGGTTTCATCATTTACATTCACCGCAATGGTTGTAGTAGCAAGAGACTGTACCGGGCTGATGATCAGCCAATGCCTGTGTTTGATGATCCGGAAACCGCCACCCGGAGCATCCATGTATTTTCCGGAATCACTGGCGGTAAGTTTGATCAGTTCTTCTACCTGTTTCTCCCCGAATCCATATTCACGGATGATTTCATAAATCAATGCCTTATTGTTCACCTGCAGCAGTTGTTTCACCGGAATATGTATCTCGGTCCCTTTATGCCGGCATAATTTTTTCTTCAGATCATTTACCGCGTATTGATACAGTTTTTCCGTTTCTTTAAACCGGCTGATATTGTCCTGCAGGTTCTGATTCACCTGTGGAAATGCTTTACTGATTGCGGGGATCAGGTCATTCCGGAAAAAATTCCGGGTATACTTTGACGATTGATTCGAAGAATCCTCGGCAAACGCGAGTTGGTACTCCCGGGCAAAATTCATCAGTTCTTCCTTGGTAAAAGGCAAAAGTGGCCGGCGGATATAGCCATTGATTTCCGGAATACCGGTTAACCCATGCAGACCCGTACCGCGGAAGAAGTTCATCAGCAGGGTCTCGGTGTTGTCATCGGCGTGATGAGCGGTGAGG
>DAORKK010000027.1:0-29397 GCA_035439525.1 Chitinophagaceae bacterium | reverse complement strand
CATACGGCGGCCAGGAAAATGGTTTTGCCGTAGGCCATTTTACGCAACTGTTGAAAGTGCCTGTTGGGGATTTTAGGGGCTGAATATAGAAAAGTGGCCACTACGGCAATAGCGATCCATAACCAATAAGCAGAAAAGTATTCAAAAAAGAAAAAAAGGCTTCCTGCCAGTCCGGTAAAGAAGAAAAGTACATGGACCCATTTATTTTGATGGAGCCATAGAAGGCGCGGTGAGTGAATCACCGAAGGACCTGTAAAATACCAATGGAAGCTATAGCTGCTGAGCGTGGCAAAAAAAACAAACAGAACGAGTTTAGGGTTGTAACCACCGGAGCCAAACAGGATGCCGGATTGGGCGGTCATCAGGGCGGCACAACCGGCTATAAACAGGTTACTGTAAATAAAAAACGACCAGCTGGATTTTAGGATGCTAAACAAAAGGATCAGGGTTTTTTAAGCCTGATTTTTTCTGATTCGGCATAATTACTCCGGTGACTGGCTTTGTCAATAAGGACCAGTCCGAATGTCGCGGATGTATCCCGCAGGGAAACGCCGGGGAGGGGTACCAGTTCAGGGTTATTATTTGTGTTATATTCAAATACCACGTCCATATCTGCTTCCCTGAGATTGGTGGGCAGGTTCAGGATGGAGACCGGGTAGCGGAATGTATCGTTGCGTACGATGGCAGTACCGTTATACCATTTATACACCACATATATAGAGTCAAGATCTCCCTCATCGTCAGTATACCTGGATTTAAGGGTGATTACATCGCCATTGTTCACGATGCCCGGGGAAATGGATTTCACTTCCACGATGGGTTCGGTAGTAAACTTATCTTTGTTGCAGGCTATCGCAATTACGGTCAGCACCAGGATCAGCAAAAGACTGTTTTTCATGCGCATATTTTAGATTAAAACAAATTTACCATTTTTAGGCACATTATGCAGGAACTGTTTGGACAAGAGAATCATAAAATTTTCAGCACCACGGACATCGGTTTTGAGGCCCGGGCGCTGGAAATCTTTCAGTACCAGCTCAAGAATAATGCCGTGTATGGGGCTTTTGTAAAAGCGTTGGGTACGGATATATCCCGGGTGACCGCTCTTGCTCAGATTCCCTTTCTGCCGGTTCGTTTTTTTAAGTCCCTGGAGGTAAAAACCGGCGAATTTGTGCCTGAAGCGGTATTTGAGAGCAGTGGGACGACAGGGATGATCAGCAGCCGGCATCTGGTGAAAGACCTCTCCTTATACAGGGAAAGCTTTACCCGTTGTTTTGAACTGTTTTATGGTCCGGCCAGTGAGTACTGTATTATCGGACTCCTGCCATCGTACCTGGAAAGAGGCAATTCTTCCCTGGTGCTGATGGTCGACGACCTGATCCGTCAGAGTGGTCATCCTCAAAGCGGATTCTACCTGAATGAATTTGACAAACTGGTGGCGGTCCTAGCGGAACTGGAAAGCCGTCAACAGAAAACCCTGCTGATCGGGGTGAGTTTTGCCCTCCTTGATTTTGCGGAGCAATACCCGATTCCCCTGAAGCATACGATCATTATGGAAACAGGGGGAATGAAGGGTCGTCGTAAGGAACTGATCCGTCCGGAACTGCACACAATCCTTAAAGCCGCTTTTTCAATTCCTGCGGTGCATTCCGAATATGGCATGACTGAACTTTTATCTCAGGCTTATTCAAAAGGAGAGGGGATTTATCAATGTCCGCCCTGGATGAAAATACTTTTGCGGGATGATGAAGACCCCTTACGGGTGATCGCATCCGGCAGCGGGGTCGTGAATGTAATCGACCTGGCCAATATCCATTCCTGTTCTTTTATTGCTACGGATGATGCGGGAAAAGTGAATGAGGACGGATCATTTGAAATACTCGGCAGGGTGGATGGGAGTGATATGCGGGGGTGTAGTTTGCTGGTGGTAAGTTAATAGTCGATAGTAAAAGCAGAATTGAATTATTGATGTGATTCTGAGAAGTTGACTTTACTCTAGGCCCATCGCCGCTATCGCGGCGGGTCTTTTGTATTTGGTTGCAAGGGCGAACAAGTTCGCGTTGCCCCCAAAAATATGCTGGAGATTTTTGCTGGATTACTACGTGATCCTTTTTTGTTGGTCTTACCCAAATCCCCTGGCCGGCTATCGCCGTCCCCGGGGTTTTTTATTGTTTCAAACTGGCAAGCATTGTGATTTGACTGGATTACTACGTGATCCTTTTTTGGTTGGTCTTACCCAAATCCCCTGGCCGGCTATCGCCGTCCCCGGGGTTTTTTATTGTTTCAAACTGGCAAGCAAGCTTGCCGTTTGTCCCAATAAAAAACCCCGGCGCTATCGCGCCAGGGTCTTTGTGCCCGGGACTGGATTCGAACCAGCACATCCTTTCGAACGCCGCCACCTGAAGACGGTGCGTCTACCAATTTCGCCACCCGGGCAGCCGTTTTGCTTTATGAAACCTGGTTTTCAGTCAATTAAGTCATAAAACCGGGGCTTCAACCGGCCTTGGGGGTGCAAATATAAGAAATGAACAAATTCAACGATTCATTATTTGAAAACTGTTGGAATATTCTTTGGAAAAGAAAACTTGCGTTTGCTGACCGGTTTACCGCAATAGGGTGATTGTTCCTTTGCACTCGCCGGCCGGGCCATTACTGATGCTCAGCCGGGCCAGGTAAACATAGACCCCGCTGGCAGCCGGTTTGTTTTTTTTATCCTTGCCATCCCAGGGCTTTCTGAAATCGTCGCTTTCAAACACCAGTTCTCCCCAACGATTGTATATTTTTAAGCTAAAGCTTTCTGTTTTTTCATGATTCAATACCTGGGGCTCTATACTGAACAAGTCGTCGATCTTATCATTATTCGGTGTAAATACCTTTTGAATGCTATCGCAAAGTATGGCCGGAAATGATTGTCCGCTGGCCGACATGCCCAACAAAAGGGCCGAAATAAACAGGATTGATCTCATAAAAGTGGGCTTATACACTCACGTTAAAATCCCGTAACGCATCATTCAGACTGGTCTTCAGATCCGTACTCGGTTTACGCTGGCCAATGATCAGGGCACAACCCACACCATATTCGCCGGCGGGAAATTTCTTAGTATAGGATCCCGGGATTACCACGCTGCGGGCAGGTACACGGCCCCGCATTTCAAACGCTACGGGTCCGCTTACATCGATAATTTTGGTGGACTGGGTCAGCACCACATTGGCGCCAAGCACCGCTTCTTTTTCCACGATCACACCTTCCACCACGATACAACGGCTGCCGATAAAACACCCATCTTCAATGATCACCGGAGAAGCCTGTAAGGGCTCCAGTACGCCCCCGATGCCTACACCACCACTCAGGTGCACGCCCTTTCCGATCTGGGCACAGCTGCCCACGGTAGCCCAGGTATCCACCATGGTGCCCTCGTCCACATAAGCCCCGATATTGACATAGGAAGGCATCAATACCACGTTCTTTGCCAGGTAAGCTCCATAGCGCGCAACAGCATGAGGGACAGCTCTTACCCCAAGTTCTTTATAATTTTTCTTTAATAACATTTTATCGTAAAACTCAAACGGCGCTACGTCCCAGGTCTGCATTTGCTGAATGCCAAAATAGAGCAGGATAGCTTGTTTTACCCATTCATTCACCTCCCAGCTATGCTCCCCGGGGGTGGCAACCCGAAGTCTTCCTTTGTCCACTTCTTCGATCACGGCTCTTACCGCATCACTGTATTTGCTGTCTTTTAATAACTCACGGTTGGCCCATGCTTCGAGAATCAGTTCTTTCATTGTGACGGTTTTGTTGCGAAAATAGAGAGAAATGGGGAATGGTGAATGGGGAATGGTGAATGGGGAATGGTGAATGGGGAATGGGGAATGTGGAATGGTGAATAGAGAGTGGGGAGTGGGGAGTGGGGAGCTTCTTGGTTATCTTTGCGCCATGAATATCGGGTTTGATGCAAAACGGGCTTTTCATAACGGTACGGGACTGGGACATTACAGCCGGACATTGATCCGTTCGCTGGCGGAGTATTTTCCGGAACATGCGTATTACCTGTTCAATCCGAAAGCATCAACCACATTCAATCTTGCCGGTCCACTGTTACATGAAGTACAACCGGCCGGATTTTTTAACCAGCTTTTCCGTTCAGCCTGGCGCAGTAGCTGGGTAAAAAAGGACCTGAAGAAATACCAGATTGACCTGTATCACGGACTCAGTCATGAGATCCCGGTTGGGATACAGGATACCGGGATCAAATCGGTGGTGACCATCCACGATCTGATCCATGAACGGCATCCGGAACAATACAATGCGATCGATGTAAAAATCTATAATAAAAAGTTCAGGTATGCCTGTGCCCATGCCGACCAGGTAATTGCCATTAGTGAACAGACCAAAAGGGATATCATGGATTTTTATGGCACACCGGAAGAGAAAATTTCCGTCTGTTACCAGAGTTGTAATCCGGCCTTTGGTCAGACCATTTCCGAACAGGAAAAAGAGCGGGTGAAAAAACAATACGGATTACCTGCACAGTATTTCCTTTATGTAGGTTCCCTGATCGAACGAAAGAACCTGCTGAATATCTGCAAAGCCCTGTTCCTGTTACGCAGTGAACTTGATATACCCCTGGTGGTAATTGGCGATGGCGGCCAATACAAACAGCAGGTTAAGGATTTTGTAAACCAGAACGGGCTGGAAAAGAAAGTGCTTTTTTTATCAGAACAGGAAGTAGCCCGTTCATCGGCTGAGTTTCGTTCCGCCGCCATATTTCCGGCTATTTACCAGTCGGCCATTGCGATGATCTATCCTTCTTTTTTTGAAGGGTTCGGGATTCCGGTCCTGGAAGCCCTGTGGAGCCGTTTACCGGTAATCACGTCCAATGTCTCCTGTCTCCCGGAAGCCGGGGGGCCAGGCGCGCATTATGTGAACCCGGCTAACGCAGATGAAATTGCGGCGGGAATGATGAATATTCTTAATGATGCGGCCTATGCCGACGAACTCCGGACGAAAGGATGGCTCCATGCACAGGAATTCACACAACAAAAATGCGCAACAGCTGTAATAGACGTTTATAATAAAGCATGATGGAATTTGAACAGGATATCGAGAAATGTCTGCAGGTGTTGCATACCGGCGGACTGATATTATACCCGACTGATACCGTCTGGGGGATTGGTTGTGATGCCACCAATGAAGCCGCCGTGGCAAAAGTCTACCAGTTAAAAAAGCGATCCGATCAGAAAGCCCTGATCGTACTGGTGCCGGATGAACGGGAGATCTTAAAATATGTTTCCGGACCGGATCTTAGTCTGTTTGATTATTTACAGGAACAGGTTAAACCCACTACCGTGGTCTATGAAGGAGCTATCGGATTTGCGGATAACCTGGTGAGCGAAGACGGCAGTATCGCTATCCGTATCTGCGAAGAACCTTTTTGTAAACACCTGCTGAAACGTTTCCGCAAACCCATTGTATCCACTTCTGCCAATATATCCGGACAGCCCGCTGCTCCCCATTTTACAGCGATCTCCGAAGAAATAAAGCAAGGGGTGGATTATGTGGTTCGTTACAGGCAGGAGGATGAGGTAAAGGCCAAGCCTTCGAAACTGATCAGGTGGGAGGGAGGGAAGGTAGTTGTGCTACGGCCATGATAAGCTAGTTAGTAGTTAGTAGTCGGTAGTTAGTAGTCAACAGCCCCTCCTTAGAAAGCCTCCTTGTTAACTTGTCAACCTGTCAACCTATCAACCTTACCATTACCTTTGCCCCGCATGGATATCAATTGCACAGACAAGGAATTATTTTACATCAATAAAGTAGGTGAAGCAGCCGCTGATCAGGGGGTGGAGACCTACCTGGTGGGGGGCTTTGTGCGGGATAAACTGCTGGGAAGAAATACCAAGGATGCGGATTTTGTCTGTGTGGGTGATGGGATAGCCCTGGCACATGCGGTAGCCCAACGATTCAGTCCTTCCCCGCAGGTGGATTATTTTAAAAACTTTGGTACGGCGCATATACGGGTGGATCGCGAATTTGACCTTGAATTTGTTGGTGCCCGCAAGGAAAGTTACCAGTCGGAATCCCGGAAGCCGGCTGTGGAACCCGGATCCATTGCGGACGATCAGGACCGTCGCGATTTTACCATCAATGCGATGGCCATCAGCCTGAACCCGGGTGATTTCGGTAAACTGGTGGATCCGTTTGAGGGCCAAAAAGACCTGGCAGAAAAAATCATTCGCACTCCGCTTGAACCGGCACAGACATTCAGCGATGATCCGTTGCGGATGATGCGGGGGATCCGCTTTGCCACCCAGCTCGGGTTCCGTATTGAGGAAAAAACCTGGCAGGGGATCATTGATAACGCCCACCGGATCCGGATCATCTCACAGGAACGTATAACCGATGAACTGAATAAGATCATCCTGGCCCCCAAACCCTCCATCGGATTTGACCTGCTTTATAAAAGCGGGTTGTTGCAACTCATCTTTCCTCCCATGGTGGAGCTGGCGGGTGCGGAGTACAAGGATGGGATTAGGCATAAGGATAATTTTTACCACACCCTCCAGGTGCTGGACAACCTCTCTGTGCATACGCCCGATCTGTGGTTACGCTGGGCGGCCATCCTGCATGATATTGCCAAGCCGGCCACCAAACGTTTTGAAGAAGGGCATGGCTGGACTTTTCATGGGCATGAAGCGGTGGGTGGGCGAATGGTGCCGAAAATTTTTGCCAAACTCAAACTGCCGCAAAATGAGAAAATGCGGCTGGTTAAAAAACTGGTCGAATTGCACCTGCGTCCGATCAGTGTGACCAAAGAAAATATCACGGATTCCGCCATCCGTCGGTTACTTTTTGATGCCGGCGATGATTTTGATGCCCTGATGATGTTGTGTGAAGCCGATATCACGTCTAAGAATAAACAAAAAGTCAAACGTTTCCTGGAGAACTTCCAGCTGGTAAGGCAACGTTGTAAAGAAGTCGAGGAAAAAGACCATGTCCGCAACTGGCAGCCGCCGATTACCGGGGAACTTATCATGGAAACATTCGGGTTGTCTCCCTCCAAACCAGTAGGGATCATCAAGGATGCATTGAAAGATGCCATGCTGGATGGCGTCATTCCCAATACCTATGAGGCAGCCTTTACGTTTATGCTTGAAAAGGCAGCTTCGATGGGAATTTTACCCGTAAAATAATTCAATAACAAAATTCTGGCTGAAGGGGATTAATCTTAAATTTGTGCTATGGCCATTTTAAAATTCAGAGTCTATTTTGAGGAGGACGAAAGCGTGTACCGTGATGTGGCAATCCGTCATACCCAGACTTTTAAGGACCTGCACGATGTCATTTTGAAAGCTTACGAGTTTGACAATAAACATAAAGCGACTTTTTTCCGCAGCAATGACCATTGGTTACGGGGCCGTGAGATCTCCCTGGAAGTTTATGATAAGGAATACAAGGCCCCACCCCTGATTATGGGAGAAACCTCCATTGGTTCCGAAATCCGCGATCCCAATCAACGGTTTATTTATCTCTACGATTTTAATAAGAACTGGGGCTTCCTGGTGGAACTGATTAATGTATCCAAGGAGGAAAACCCAAAACTTACTTATCCGGCCGTGGTACGTACCGAAGGGATTGCTCCCAGCCAGTACGGCACCAAGGGTTTACTCGGCGAAAAATTTGCGGATATCGAGGAGAAGTATGACCTGACCCAGGTAGGGGAAGGCTTCGGGGAAAAAGATGAATCAGGGGAAGATGTAGCCCTCGATGAAGGAACAGCCGGGGAAGAAGAAGAGATTTAATTGAATACCAACTTTCCAAAAACCGTCATACTGATTACCGGGCCTACGGCTTCGGGAAAAACAGCCGTGGCGGTACAACTGGCCCGGGACTATCAGGCAGAAATCATATCAGCCGACAGCCGGCAATGCTTCCGGGAAATGGCGATCGGGGTGGCTCGTCCCTCAACGGCCGAATTGGCTTCGGTTCCCCATCATTTTATTGCTTCACATAGTATTCAGGAAGATGTAACAGCAGCCATATTTGAAAACTATGCGCTTGAAAAAACAGAAAAGCTTTTCCGGGAGAAAGACGTTGTAATAATGGTGGGCGGCACCGGTTTGTATATCCGTGCTTTTTGTGAGGGAATGGATCTGATTCCCGCAATAGATCCGGCCATTCGTCAAAGGGTGGTTAGTGAGTACGAAGAGAAAGGGCTTGGCTGGTTGCAATCTTCCTTACAGCAAAATGATCCTGGTTTCTATACCAGCGGCGAAATACAAAATCCTCAACGAAGTTTGCGGGCGCTGGAAGTCGTCCTTTCCACCGGTAAAAGTATTCTGACCTTCCAGACAGGAAAAAAAACAATCAGGGATTTCAATATTATAAAACTGGGTCTTGATTTACCCAAGGAAGTATTGCATCAACAGATTCATCAGCGTGTAGACCAGATGATCAGTGCCGGTCTTGAGCAGGAGGTGAAATCCTTATTGCCTTACAGACAGCTCAATGCCTTGCAGACAGTTGGCTACACTGAAATGTTTGAGTACCTGGATGGAAAGATCAGCCTGGAACAGGCAATGGAGGCAATCAAAACTCATACCCGCCAATATGCCAAACGTCAACTGACCTGGTTCAGAAAAGACAAGGGCATTCACTGGTTTTCCCCGCATGATACCGGAGCGATAAAAGTCTTTTTACATACGTCAATGAGTTAGGCGGTGGCAGCCACCTGTTGTACAGGTTTTGCCATGGCCGTTTCCCGGGTACAGGCATTCCACAATACATATCCACCGGAGAGATTGAAGACTTCATTAAACCCGTTTTGCCGGAGAATACGGCTGGCCAGGTAACCTCTTAATCCGGCCTCACAATAAATATCGATGCGTTTGCCAATTGGTATTTCATTCAGTCGGTTGCGGATCTCATCCACAGGAATATTCACTGCTCCTTCAATGTGGCCCGCTTCAAATTCTCTTACGGTTCTTACATCGAGCAGGTAACTGTTGTCATCACCATCCCCCAGGTCATTCCAGTAAAATATATTCAACCGGTCCGTTAAAATATTTTCTGCAATAAAGCCGGCCATATTCACCGGATCCTTGGCAGAAGAATAGGGAGGAGCATACGCATGTTCAAATTCAATGAGGTCGTAGATCGTTCCTTTGTTTTTTATTACCGAAGCCAGGATGTCAATCCGTTTGTCCACACCGTCATATCCCGCAATCTGGGCGCTGTACAGCCGGCCATTTTCCGGAGAGAATGCGAGCTGGATCGTCATTTGTTTTGCCCCGGGATAATAACCCGCATGGGAGCCGCTGTGATTGGTAGATACGATATGATTAATACCGGCCATTTTCAAATGCTTGCTGGCAGTACCAGCCGTAGCCACGGTCATGTCAAAAACTTTTACAATCGCCGTATTGATCGAACCATTATACAGGTGTTTATTTCCGAGTACAATATTATTGGCAGCAATACGTCCCTGTTTGTTCGCAGGTCCGGCCAGGTAGGTGTTCATGGATTGTCCGGTTACCGGATTGGCAAACTCAATCGCATCACCCACTGCATAGATATCCGGATGGGAAGTCTGCAGGTATTCATTCACCCAGATGCCTTTGGCTGCACCCAGCTCCAGTCCGGCGGCTACAGCCAGCCGGGTGTCCGGTTTTACACCAATTGACAGGATCACCACATCGGCTTCTAATACGTTACCATCTTTGAGCAATACTTTCAGGGTATCATTTTCTTTTTCAAAACCGGTCACTGCACTGCTGAGACGCAGGTCCACCCCTTTGGAGCGGATATGTTGCTGGGCCATTGCCGCTACCGGGAAATCAACCGGGGCCAGGATCTGGTTGCCCATTTCAACTATGGTAACACTCATTCCGAGGTCATGCAGGTTTTCGGCCATTTCAAGGCCGATAAATCCGGCACCGATCACTACGGCACGACCACTTTTCCGCTGATCCACATATTGCTTGATATAGTCGGTATCCGTAACATTCCGCAGGGTGAATATGCCTGGTAATCCAATACCGGGGAGGGGAGGTCGGATAGGTTCTGCGCCCGGAGAAAGAACCAGTTTATCAAATGATTCTGTATATTCTTCACCGGTCAGCAGGTTGCGGGCACTGACGGTTTTATTCAGCGCATCAACTCCGGTTACTTCGTTGGAGATCCGTACATCAATATTGAAACGGTTACGGAAAGACGTAGCAGTTTGCACAAAGAGTTTATTCCGGTCGCTGATCACATCGCCGATATAATAAGGCAGTCCGCAGTTGGCATAGGAAATGTATTCCCCTTTTTCAAATATTACGATCTCGGCTTTTTCATTTAATCTTCTCAGACGGGCGGCGGCACTGGCTCCCCCGGCTACCGCGCCTATGACAATGTACTTCATGTGGTGCTTTTATTTGTAAAGGTTGAAAGGTTGAAAAGTTTATAAGTTGAAAAGGTATGTTCTAAGAAAACTTCCCTGTTAACCTTTCAACTTTTCAACTTGTCAACTTCATTTGACTCAGCAAAAGAATACCATAAATACACAACGGAATGTAACCTTGGTTACGCAAGAGGGGACAGGCAGGCAGGGAGGAATATGATTTTCGTCATATAACAGGTTCTCTTCGTATATATGCCTTATTGTAACTGTCTTTTATAAAGCTGAATGGTATTTTCCAAACCCAGGTAGATCGCGTCACAAATCAACGCGTGCCCGATACTTACTTCATCGAGCCAGGGTATATGCTGCTTAAAGAATTGCAGATTATTCAAATCCAGGTCATGTCCGGCGTTCAGTCCCAATCCGATTTCTTTCGCTTTTATTGCTGCTGTTATATAAGGGGCAACTCCCGACTCCCGTCTCCCGACTCCTGACTCTCTGGCGTACCCTTCCGTATACAACTCAATCCTGTCTGTCCCGGTTTCCGCCGCTCCAATCACCATTTCCACCACCGGATCTACAAAAATGCTGACGCGTATACCCGCTTTTTTGAAAACGGAAATGATATCCCGGAGATAGTCTTTGTTGTTGATCGTATCCCAGCCATGATCACTGGTCAGTTGTCCCAGGGCATCGGGCACCAGGGTTACCTGGTCGGGTTTGGTTTCCAGTACCAGGTCCACAAATTTCTGTTCGGTACAATTGCCTTCTATATTGAATTCGGTGCTGATGATTTTTCTGATCTGACGGACATCTTCATACCGGATATGCCGTTCATCCGGGCGGGGGTGAACGGTTACTCCATCAGCGCCAAATAACTGGACATCCACAGCTGCTTTTAACAGATCCGGATTATTGCCGCCTCTTGAGTTGCGAAGGGTGGCCAGCTTATTGATGTTTACCGAAAGTTTCGTCATGCCGCAAAAGTACAAAAAGCATCAGAGTTCTTTCCAGGTATGATCCGCCAGTAATTGAACCGTGGCCACAAATTTTTTAAAAGGGCCGGTTCCTCCCCATTCTTTCGGAGATACCAGGGAGAGCATGAACGAGTCATCGTTTTTTTCGTAGAGATAATAGGTCTGCCCGATATTGGGTTTGAATGAAAGCCGGGCATTATAGATCATCATCGATAATTCTTTCCGTTGCTGGATTTCGTGTGCCTGAAGGGCCAGCAATTCAATCTGCTTCCGGATCTGGTCCAGTTGCATATTGGTCTGTTCTTCCATTGCTGTCAGGGCCTTGTGTTTGATCACCCCTTCTTCAGTCGGTTTGATCACGGCGCCTGAAACGGAGGCGGAATAAGGGAGCACACTCATCTGTTTGTGATAGTACTCCATATTGGTATAAGAAGTGCCATCCGGCCGGCGGCTTTGCTGGGTTACCCGTAAATATCCATTGGGCATGATTTCATGTACCACGTGCAAAGCAATTTCCCCTTTTTTATAAAAATGGATTTCAAACGTGATACCATCTGGAATCAGGGCCTGCACTTTTTCGGCCAGCTCCGGATTTTCAAAAGTATTGAGTTCTCCATCCGCATTGATCCGGTAACCGGAAGAAAAGGCCTGATTTTCCAGGGTAACCCAGTTATGAAAAATCTGCAATTCTTTTTTGTCTGCTACGGCTTCAATTTTGTAAATACCGCTTTTGGGACGTTCACCATACTCATAAACCCCCTTTTCAGGGAATAACTGCCAGGAAGCGAGAAAATTATAGGCCTGTACCATAGTGCTGCATATTACAAAATTCTGTCTTAAAAGTTGGGTGGTCTCCTTTTTTATTTCAGCCAGGCTGCGAATGGTAATATTGGCTCCATTGATTAAATTTGGAGAGTGAGAAATTATTTTGGTGCCTATACCGCTTCCCGTCAGTCTGAGCCGATAACGGCCAGTGTCCTCCTGTTTGATCGTTCTTTGAGTATTGGTTACCAGGATGAATCCGGGGCCAATCATACCGCCCGTTGGGAAATGAACCAGCTTTCGGCATCGGTTGTTTTCTCGGATGGAGAATCACTGATACGGAATATTGGTACGGGAGAAGAATTGCGCATTGCCGGAAAGGAAGCGGCGACCCTGGTAAAGGAAATGCAGGAGGAAATGGCCAAACCCTGGTACCGGAAAAAATCGGCCGGTTACAAGGGCCGGTTAGCCTTGTTTTTTGGCGGATTAATGCTGGTCCTGGCATTGCTCTATTTCCTCTTTGTGCCGATTTTATCCGAGAAAATAGCCGAAACGGTGGAACCGGAAACAGAACGTCAGTTGGGAGATGCTGTATGGGAAGCAATGCAGCCGGGTATAACAGAAGATACAGGTGCATCAAGGCTGGTCAATGATTTTTTTGGTGCGCTGAACGTGGAAACGGAATACAGAATCCGGATAACGGTGGTCAATGAAAATGTGGTGAATGCCTTTGCTTTGCCCGGTGGCCGGATCGTGGTGTATACTGCATTATTGGATAAAATGCAGTCCTACCCGGAACTGGCGGCTTTACTGAGTCATGAGTTTACCCATGTCAATAACCGACATGCAACCAAATCCATTTTCCGCCGGCTGGGCTCAAAAGTATTCATCAGCCTTCTTTTTGGAAAAATGGGATCTGTTACGTCTGTTCTTGTCAACCATGCAGATGATCTGAAATCGCTAACTTATTCAAGAAGTCTGGAGAAGGAAGCCGATCTGGATGGTCTGGCCATTCTCACAAATCGTAAAATTGATCCACAGGGCTTTACCGACCTGTTCCGGCATCTGAAAACGGCAGCCCCTGAATCCACCCTTCCTGAATTCCTGGCCAGTCATCCGGATATTGATAAACGGATCGGCTATATTAAGGAAATGTCAAAGCAGGCTCCGGTTGAATCCCATGCTGAATTAAAAGCTATATTTGAACAACTAAAAAAACAATAGTTATGCTGATCACCACCACTAATGTAGTCGAAGGAAGACCTGTACAGGAATACCTGGGTGTCATCAATGCGCAAAGTATTATCGGCGCCAATATTTTCAAGGATATTTTTGCCGGTCTGCGGGATGTGTTTGGCGGCCGCAGCAAAACCTATGAGCGGGTGCTCGAACAGGCCAAAGAAGATGCGCTTCGTGAATTAGCAGAGAAAGCCCAGGCATTAGGCGCCAACGGGGTACTGGGCGTTGATCTTGATTTTGAAACGATCGGCAGCGGCGGCAGTATGCTGATGGTGATTGCTACCGGCACTGCTGTCAGATTATAATTAACCTCATTTAAATACGGAATCCAATGCGGCGTTTACTGCTTGTAACCGGCCTTTGTGCCCTGTTTTTTTTAAATGCCGCCGGACAAACGGCGACAGCCCCGCTACCTGCCGGGGAAGTACTTGCTGCCGCATTGAAAACGGCGGGTCAGGAAAAGAAACATGTATTATTAATGTTTCATGCTTCCTGGTGTGTCTGGTGTCACCGGATGGATACCAGTCTGAATGATCCTGCAGTCAAACCATTCTTTGACAAAAACTATGTGATCACGCATCTCGTTGTGCTTGAGTCTGCAGGCAAAAAGCACCTGGAAAATCCGGGGGCGGAAGCGTTAATGGAAAAATATAACGGCAAGGGTCAGGGTATTCCCTTCTGGCTGGTGTTTGATCCGCAGGGAAACCTGATTGCGGATTCAAAAATCAGAACAGCAGGGCAGGGACCGGGGGAAGGAGAGAACTGTGGCTGTCCGGCCGTGGAAAAGGAAGTCAGCTATTTTATCAGTGTGTTGAAAAAATCATCTTCCATTTCTGATACAGAACAGGAGATAATCCGAAAGCGATTCAGGGAAAATGATCATTGATCCTCAGCGGATCAGGGTTGATATTCCTTTCTGGAAATAGGAGTTTCCATTATAATCCACTGCTTTTACCATCCAGACATACGTAGAGGAAGTCTGCAGTTGCCCGTTGATCCGGCCATCCCAGCCATGCCCGTTACGCCGGGTACTGAATACCAGTTGTCCCCAACGGTTATACACATTAAAATAGTCAATACTTCTCATCCCCACTGCAATCGGGTAGAGCAGATCATTAAGCCCGTCATTGTTTGGTGTAAATCCGGATGGGACAAATACAGCAGGACCTGTTTTAAATACTTTTATAGTAACATAGGCGGAGTCATTGCAGCCTGTAGTGCTGGTGCCCACTACTTTATAACGGAACCCGGAGGTTTCAGCGGTAAAACCAGCCACGGGGTCGGCAATTACCGGCGATGATAAATTGTCAGCCGGCGACCACAGATAGCTTTCGGCGCCGGATACATTCAGTTGAAGGGATTGTCCCACTACCACTGCTGTATCGGACGTAACCTGCAGCCGGATTGGTGGCTCTACACTTACACGAACGGTATCCTGCACCGGTTTGGGGCATCCTCGGTTGTCCGTAACTGTTAGGATGTAATCTGTTGTTTGCGACGGGGAGGCCAGTGGATTCAGCAAGGCGGGGCTGGATAATCGGGCTGGGGGCGACCAGGCCCAGCTGCTGGCATTGGTTGTCCCGTTCAGCAGGGCGCTGGCATTATAACAGATATTGATATCGGTTCCAGCACTAACCACCGGGTAGGGAACAGGGCGGACCACTATTTGCCCGGTTGCGGAACAGCTTCCGATCCGGGCAGTTACCTGGTAGGTGGTTGTTGTGGTGGTAATGGCGAAGGGTTGCTGTACCTGCGGATCGATCAATTGACCTGCGGGGGGCCATTGGTAAAGCAGTCCGTCGGAAACAATGTTTAACCGGGTGGTGTCTCCACTGCAGATCGTTGTATCGTTCATCATTTGTAAACTCACAAAATTTACTACCCTGACCAGTACGGAATCACGGTTGGTACATCCGCCTTCTTCCATGGTGACATAATACCGTGTTGTGGTAAGCGGCGTTACGGTTGGCGTAGCCGTATTGGGATTTACAATGGCCACATTGGGGGTCCAGGTGAACACCCCCAGTCCGTTGGCCTGTAATACGAGCGGATCATTTCTGCAGATCAGGGTATCCCGGAAGGCAAGGGATACAGGTGGCTTATCAGAGATTACGACAGATTTAGTAACTGTATCCCGGCATCCTTTTGTATCTGTTACAATTAAACGGATTTCCTTGGTTCCCATAAGCGGGTACGTATAATCGGGATTCCGGATGGTGGATATATCGGTGAACGTGCTGGGTTCTCCGAAATCCCATTGCCAGGAATCAGGTACACCATACACAGAAGTGGTCTGATCCGTAAAGAAACTGGGATTGCCATAACAGATACCTGTAATGCGGAAATCCGGTCTGAATCCCGGGAATACCCGTATAGTGGACGTGATGGAATCGGAGCAGGTTTGATTCCGGTTGATGACCAGTTTTACTTTATATACCCCGACGGTGGCAAAAGTATAAGTAACCAGGGGGGTATTGGTGGTATAGATTAAGTTATTCGTTTCATTATAGAACTCCCAGTCGGTGCTGACAATCAGCGGACTGCTTGACTGATTGGCCAGGCTGATGGTTTGGGTATTCCTGCAAAGCAGGTACTCTGGTTCAAGGGATGCGGATGCCACATCACAGTCAGCTACGTTGATTTGTATATCCTTACGCTGGGTGGCAATAACCCGGCCACCCCTAACTTCCTGCACACAAACAGTTACCACATAAATACCCACTTCCGGTGCAATGCCGGTTAGTAATCCTGTGTTTGGATTAATCTGAATTGAGCTGCCGAGCGGCTGGTTGGGACTGAAGGAAGGGGTGTTATAAGGCACCTGTGGAAAAGGGGGGGGCTCAGGGGGGAGTGTATTACCACCCACGCCAAATCCGCCACCATTATTGCCACTGGTACTGGCATACGCGGAACAGAACGAGTATCGGAGTTGGTCGCCGTCCTGATCAAATGCGGCAAAACTGTAATTAAATGCATTGTTGGCGCATACAATCACGAGGTCCGAACCGGTAAATATCGCACTATTGTTTTCCGGGGCGGAAGGTAAGCCGCTGGTTCCGGGAATTTCTGCAGTATATAATGCACCGATGCTGCTGTACCCGGGTTGGAGATTATTGATACCATTGATCCGGTAATTTACCTGGCTGGCCAGGACATATCCCGAGACCGATGAGGGGAGACTTACCGGGAAGTTGTAATAAGCTACATCATAGCAAACGTCAGGTGGATTGGAAATACAGGGATCCGGGTCAGAGATCCGGATATTATCCTCCGCACTTAAATTCACACTGATGTCCATGACCCGTAATCCGCTGCTTTTATCAAAAACTGATACAACAATCGGATTGGGAAACTGCCGGCCACTGTTACAACGTTGATAAAGCTTTAGCGTGAAATTGTACCGGTATAATCCCAGGTTTACCCCACTGAAGGTATAAAGCATTTCTCCCCCTGTAATATGGCTGCCTTTTACCAGGCATGGCAAAAGAGTAGTGATAAGCAGTATGAAACAAAGCTTTCTCATGAGGTGAATCCGTCCTGCAGGGTTGTGGTTGGTCTTCCCTTTAAAGTTACTATAAAACGGGGAGCATCAGCCGGTGGTTGCCCCGTCAGGCCCGGTTTTTCCCCGTTTAATTAACAAAAGCTGCTGATGCTCATGCTGAAAAAAAGCTATTTTTAGGTACAATTTTGAACTATGAAATACGGTTGTTTGGCCATACTCCTGTTTCCCCTTTTTTTACATGCCCAGGATTGTAAACTCAACAAAGCGACAGATCCCTTTACCAAAGAGACGACTTTTTCGACGGGGTTCATGTTTTTCAGCGGGGCATCGCTTACTATTGATGCCGACAGTAAGGAAGTGGACCTGTTGTTTTCCCTCGAAGGGGCCAATCGTTGCTTTGATAATAACTCCACCGCCGTGGTTCATTTTGAAGGAACCAAAGTAAAGATGAACCTGCGGAATGCCGGAACCATGAATTGTGAAGGACTTTTCCATTTTATCTATAAGAATTCAGTCAATACCACCACCCAGCTGCAGAAACTGACCACACAACGGGTCAGCCAGATCGTTTTTACAGACGCCAATAAAAAAGAGACGACGGTGCTCCTGACTGGAAAAGACCAGGAGTTGCTTATTTCCCTTGGAACCTGCCTGGTGACTGAGGCTAAAACACTGATCCGGTAATTTTTATACTACAACGACCAGAAAAAACACTTAGCCAGAAAAAGGTTAACAGTTAAACCACGGAAATTTTCGCCGGGAAAAAGCGTATTACTTTAAAGGGTGAATACTTTTATAGGGAGAAATAACCGAAAGCGTAATTGCTTAATATCCGGTTCCTTTGAATGCGTTGAAAACATAACCCTATGAACGGACAATTAACTGCAACGGGTAATACTATTGTTCCCGTATCACTGAACCAGCTGATCAAATCACTGGTAGAGAATACACAGCCTTTAGCAATTCAGCATCATACCAAGGTTGTTAATGAAGTCGATGGCCGGCTCTTGCTTGGAGAAGGTGCATCGCAACTGAGCAGTGTGCTGGAAGAGTTGCTCGATGCGGTCATCCTGAACTCAAGGGAGGGGGATATTCACATTACGGCTGACCGGTTTAAAGACATGGTGTTGCTGCATATTGAGGAGCGGAATAATTACAACGGGTATGCTTTGTCATTCAGTGTAGGCTCGCTGGAGCCGGATGCCGCCCGGATTGGAGGACATATCAGTATCGAGGGTGAACGGAAAAAAGAAGCCACTATCCAGTTTAGTTTTCCCGGACAATTTGCCGCATAAAATTGAAAAGCCCCATCAAGGGGCTTTTCCGTAGGTTCCATCACAGGTTAATTATTTACATTCATTATACCGTGCAATGATCTTTTCCAGATCAGTAAACTGTAGCTGACCGGCCTTTGCACTATCCATTAATGAAGTGCAATCCCCGAAAAGATTCACGGCAACCGTATTAAGATTGTCTTTTGATACGAGCGTAAGCCCGGATTGACCGTTAGTTTTAATAAACAGGTCGTTGATCCGGCCTTCCGTACCAGAACTGATGCCGGCTGCTTCATTCCCATTATAGATCACTTTACCGGTTGCATCAGATACTTTCTGCAGGAGACAGGCCCTGGTTCCGGCAGTTACTACCTTGAAGAAATCATTGGCATAACTGATATAGGCGACACCGCCCACATTCACTTCATTCACCGCATTTCCGCCATAAGTGACTTTTTTGCCGCCGGTCTGCTGAAATACAAAGGAGGCTTTCCCTTTGAAATTTTCTTTAATGAATCCTTCCAGCCGGCTGCCATCCGCCGTAACGATATACCCGGCCGTAAATCCGGCAGGGGCCTGGGCGAGGAGCGGGGTAAACGGGGTGAGGGAGAAGAGGAGTGCGGTAAGGGCGATTAACTTTTTCATACTTGCTTTTTTTTATAGTGTTAAATGGTTGATTACTTACTGATAAGTAAGTCATAGGGGTAAAAAATTTTTAACCAGTCAGCTGTTTCATCAGGCTGTTGCAGATGGCAGTATAATCCTGCTGGCCGGTAATTCTTGCCAGTTGTACTCCTGCTGCCAGGTTAGTCATGATCAGTATCGATTTAACCCGGGCGGTTTCACTGAAGGTCAGTTCTCCCTTTTTCTTACCTTCCCGCAGTACTTTTTCCACCAATCCCAGCACCAGTTTCACGAGTTCGGTCAGCTTCACCTTTGCTTTTTCAGGCAAGGTATTGTAGTCCGAACCTACCGAACCGATCAGGCAAATCTTTCCGTGCTCACAAAGGGCCGTATAGCGGTTGATAAAAGCCTGAATTTTCTGACGGGACGAAATACCGGGCTTTTCCAGCGAACGGGCCAGTTCATGATAGCGTTGAATATACTGTTCAACGATTTCAGCAAGCAGATCTTCTTTTCCAGGGAAATGATAATGGACAGCCGCGTTTTTTATTTTCAGTTCTTTGGCTATATCCGCATAACTGAATGAATGATACCCGTAGGTCTGTATAAATTCCATCCCTAATCGCAGGATCGATTCCTTGGTGTCGGTAGGACGGGCTGCCATGGATCAAATATACTGAAAACTTACTAAGTAGTAAGTTATTTGACCGGCATAAAAAAACCCGCCGGTTGGCGGGTTTTCGCTGTATGTGAAAAATGATTAATAACGGTAAAGTTCAGATTTAAACGGACCTGCTTTCGTGATACCAAGGTACTCGGCCTGGGCATCGGTCAGTTCATCCAGTACCACCCCGATTTTGGCAAGGTGAAGACGGGCCACTTTCTCATCCAGGTGCTTGGGAAGCACATATACTTTATTCTCGTAATTCTTGTGATTATTCCAGAGTTCGATCTGGGCCAGCGTCTGGTTGGAGAATGAATTACTCATTACAAAGGACGGGTGACCGGTAGCGCAACCGAGGTTCACCAGGCGGCCTTCGGCCAGGATGATCACATCATGTCCGTCCACATTGTAAATATCCACCTGGGGCTTAACGGTGTCTTTGGTATGACCGTAGTTGGTATTCAGCCAGGCAATGTCGATTTCGATATCGAAGTGTCCGATATTACAAACAATAGCTTTATCTTTCATCAGCTTGAAATGCGCACCCGTGATCAGGTCGCGGCATCCGGAAGCGGTAACCACGATATCGGCTTCTTTCACCGCATCGATCATTTTTTTCACTTCAAAACCGTCCATGGCTGCCTGCAGGGCACAGATCGGATCGATCTCGGTAACAATCACGCGGCAACCGGCACCTGCCAGGGAAGCAGCAGAACCTTTACCCACGTCACCATAACCACCGACAACAGCTACTTTACCGGCCAGCATCACGTCGGTAGCCCGGCGGATAGAGTCCACTAATGATTCTTTACAACCGTATTTATTGTCAAATTTGGATTTAGTAACAGAGTCGTTTACATTAATGGCTGGCATCGGAAGGGTACCTTTGGCTACTCTTTCATAGAGGCGGTGTACGCCGGTAGTGGTTTCTTCAGAAATACCTTTTACATGCTGTACCAGTTCAGGGTAAGTATCCAGCACCATATTGGTCAGGTCACCCCCGTCATCCAGGATCATATTCAACGGGCGGTCAGCGGCACCGAAAAACAGGGTTTGCTCAATACACCAGTCTGCTTCTTCCTGGGTTTGTCCTTTCCAGGCAAATACACCAATACCGGCGGCGGCAATCGCAGCAGCGGCATGATCCTGTGTTGAGAAGATATTGCAGGAGCTCCATTTTACTTCTGCTCCCAGGGCTGTCAGGGTTTCAATCAGCACAGCGGTCTGAATGGTCATATGCAGACAACCGGCAACGCGGGCACCTTTCAGGGGCTGGGATGGTCCGTATTCAGAACGGATGGCCATCAGTCCGGGCATTTCTGCTTCGGCCAGGCGGATTTCTTTACGGCCCCATTCTGCCAGTGAAATATCTGCCACTTTATAGGGCAGGCTGAAGTCGATGGATTTTGATACAGTTGACATTTTTGCGTATATTTTTATGGCGGCAAAGGTACTATTATTTACTGTAAAACCCTTGCTGAATAACGGTTTCAGCCTATTTATTTTAGGTCTGTGTTCAATACCTGCTCAGGCCTAACCGCTTATTGTTCAACAGGTACGGTATTTCCGGCCGTAAAAGTAAAAGTCCCGCCGCTGATTTGTTGGGCATCCGGGAGATGTATCAGCATCCTGAAGACCATAAATGGCATAATTCAGTACCCGGCTGCATGAAGAAATTAATTTTTGCGGTCAAAGAGTCGTTTAAGTAAACCTTTCTTTTTTTTAGGATCCTCCTGGGCCGATCCGATCGGCTTATTTTCCGTTTCTTTTTTTACCGGCGTGTTTACAATACTGTCTCTTTTGGCTGGCATATTATCTTCCTTTACCGGGGTGGATTCCGGGCTGATATACTCATTATTATTCAGCTGGTAATCTTCTTCGGTACCGGTACCCTGGTCTACGCCCTCGGCACCCGGAACCGGATCCTGTTCACTAATGATGATATCGGCATTATTGGGACCTTCTTCCAAATCAGCGGGTTTGATAAATTTTGCGTCCTTTTCAATTCCCAGTTTTTTGTCGGCAAGTACTTTCTGGAAAAAATATTCGGCAATGGGTCGGGCAATGCGGCTGCCATCGCCCTGGTTGTGCATAAAGGTATATTCGAAACCCACCCAGGATCCAGCCAGTAACTGTGGGGTGTACCCGATAAACCAGGCATCCGCATTGTCATCCGTGGTACCTGTTTTGCCCCCCATTTCTGCAGCACCAACCCGCGTACGCATGCCTTTAGCTGTTCCTTTATCCACGGTTCCCTGCATCATCCGGGCCATGGTATAGGCGGTGGCTTCACTGATTACTTCTTTCCGGTTTACACTAAAATCAAAGCGTTTGATCACATTCCCATTCCGGTCTTCGATCCGGCTGATGGCATAGGGTTTGGTGGAGAATCCACGGCCTGCAAACATGGTATACGACCAGAGCATTTCATACATCGACAGATCACAGGTGCCCAGGGCGATGGATGGATAAGGTTTTACAGGAGTCGGTATGTTGATCCGGGCCAGAAACTCGGAAAACTGTTTGGGTTGTACCTGCTTCATGATATAAGCGGTGGCACAGTTTTTAGAAAATGCCAGCGCATCAGCCATGGTCATAGACCCACCTCCACATTGTTTTCCGGAAGGCACCCATCCACTGCCCTGGAAGAACTGGGCCACATTTTCACATTCAGTGGTAGGCGTAAAGCCCCTTTCTTCCATTGCCTGAGTATAGAGTAATGGTTTAATCGTGGAGCCGACCTGTCTTTTCGTTTTCAGGTTGACGTGGTCATTTTTATAGGTCTTGAAATGAATACCCCCCACCCAGGCCCTGATCTCACCGGTCACCGGGTCCATCGCAATAAAACCGGCCTGTTCCATCTGCAAATGATATTTGATGGAATCCAGCGGGGTCATGACGGTGTCTTTTTCCCGTTTGTTATTCCAGGAAAAAATCTTCATAGGTACTTTAACATTAAACGAAGCTTTTATCTCTTTATCACTTAGTCCGTCTTCTTCCAGGTTTTTCCAGCGGTCGGATTCTTTGATTGCTTTCTCCAGCAGTTTTTCACGTCCTTTCCAGACCGTTCCGTTTTTCATATCCGTACGCTGGTTGATCCCCTTTTGCAGCATGGCCATGTGCTGCGCCATGCCTTCTTCGGCATATTGCTGCATTTGTACATTAATCGTGGTATAGATCTTCAGCCCGTCATTATAAATACTGTATTTGCCACCATCCGGTTTCTCTACATCCTTGAGGGCTTCCTTAATTTCATCTTTCAGTACTTCCCGGAAATAAGGCGCATAACCGGTATTTTCATCCAGTTTACGGTAATTGAGTTTAATATGAAGCGCTTTTGCCTTTTTGGCTTCAGCTGCCGTGATCTTCCCGTTTTTTTCCATCTGACTCAATACGGTGTTTCGTCTGTCCAGGGCCAGTTTGGGATTACGTTGCGGATTGTAAATACTATTCCCCTTCAGCATACCCACCAGCAATGCAGCTTCTTCCACCGTTAACCGGTCCGGCTCTTTCTGGAAAAAAGTCCGGGATGCATTCCGGATTCCGTATACATTATTCCCGAAAGGCACCGCATTCAGGTATAAAGTGATGATCTCTTCTTTGGTGAAATTCCGCTCCAGTTTAACGGCAATGATCCATTCTTTTAATTTCTGAATCACCCGTAACGCTTTATTCGTTGCCCGTTCATTAAAGAGGTTCAGGGCCAGCTGTTGGGTGATCGTACTGCCCCCGCCTTCGGATCCCAGGGTGAAAACAGCCCGCATAGTGGAACGGAAGTCGATCCCGCTATGACTGTAAAAGCGCTCATCTTCCGTGGCTACCAGTGCATCAATGACATAGGGGGAAATATCCCGGTATTTCACATTGCTGCGGTTACCTCTTTCTGTATAATATTTACCCATCAGGGTTCCGTCTTCTGCATAAACTTCGGAAGCCTGCAGAATGGAGGGATTTTGTAATTCATTAATAGAGGGCATAGCACCAAAGACGCCAAAATTGGCCAGCACAATGACCAGTATAAAAGCCGCAAGGCCGCCAAAAAAAATACGCCAGAAAATCCGTACCGCTTTTTTCATATGATGATGAATGGTTGAGGTTTGTCGATCTTATAGATTTTATCGGAGAACCGAAAATAAGAAATTACCGGAGGGGTGGGGGAAACCAGTATTTAATTTTTTGCGAAAGTGTGCCTGAAAGGGAGGTTTTACCCGTAACTCCCGCTTTTTCATCAGAATTTACCCGGCAAATGCTGTTCCAGGAAACGTTTGTATGCTTCAAGGTCCTTACCCGCTTTGAGTAATTGCAGGTTACTTTCTGAGATAATCGTAAAGTAATATTTACCTCCTTTTAACCAGGGAATAATATCTGTCGCAGTTTTAGGGCGTGTTTTTTCCACGTAAGCAACTGCTTCATCGGTATTTTGGAAGAAACTCATCAGCAACAGGCGGTTTTCCTCATCAAGCTGATACAGGTCGGCCGTATACGTTTTGTTATAATAGGTTTCCCTGTTATACCGGAAGAAGGCATTTTTAGCCTCATTTATAAACACAGGATCCACTTTGTTCAGCACCAGGACCACAAAATATTTGTCAGCCGGTTTAAAAACAAAAGGGGTGGAAGTAACAACAGGTGGTGGTGCTACAGGCTGTGTTTTCACCGTATCCTGTACAGGTTGCTTAACGGTCGGGGGCATGACTGTTGCCGGAGGCTTAACGGAACCCGTGTCAGTTTTGGTTACGGGTGGAGCGGGAATCACTGTCACCGGCGCCACTGTTCCGGAATCCGGATAACGGGTTATCTGGAGATTAGTCAGTTCTTCTTCAATCTGGGCCCTCCGGCTGAGCACATCAATCAGGTCAATCGATTTTTCATTCAGCGGGGATTTAGGAAAGCGGGATATGATCGAATTCAAAATATCCTTCGCTTCATTATCATCCCGTTGCTTAATATAATAGACCGCTTCAATGTAGAGCAGTTGTGGGGTCCAGTAATTATTCCCATACAGACTGTCAGCGGTTCTTTTCATGGCTATTGCAGCGGCGAAATCGCCTTCAATGAAAAGATCATAGATCTGTTCATAGGTTTTTTTAGCTGCACTGTTTCCTGTTTCATCTGCCGGATTTTTACCGGTAAGTACAATCGTGGTAAGGTTACTGGCGGCAAATTTGCCCTCCATCAGTTTTTTAATCTCAGCGGCTTTACCAGTTTCCCCGTTTTTATTGTAACAATAAAACAGGTTAAACAGCACTTCATCCATTGGCATGAAATCGGGATATGTTGCCCGCAGCTCCTCAAGTGTTGCGGTACCCGCACTGCAATCCTCAATACCCTGAATATATGTTTTACCCAGGTTGAACAAGGCTTTCTGTATAGAATCATTGGATTGCGCCAGTTGGGCTTCTGTCAACGGAAGACGGGCATACAAATCGTCAAAACTGATTCCGTTACTCATGTCGCCGCCACTGTTGCTCCCGGGATCCTGTGGATTACTACCCCCCGGGGAGGCATTCATCCGGTTATTCAGGATCGCAGCGCCTCTTCTCCAATTGTCTGTATTGGGCCGGTTGCCCCATTTGGCCCTGAATTCATTTTGTCCTCTTGAACGGGCATTGGTATTATAAAAGTACCATTCGCCCTTGGTGTCACCGGTTGGGAAAAGGGTAGCCGGTGGTTGATTACCGGTTGTTTGTATTCCAGTTGTCAGGATGGGCTGTTCATCCTTTAGTCCCTGTTGTTTACGCAGGTATTTAACGAGTTTTTTTACATAGTCACGACGCTCATCCTCTGGTAGAGCCGCGATCCGCTGCAGACTGTCTTGTCTTTCCCTGATTTCAATATTGACCACGATCTCCCGTAAAGCTGTTTTCCTGGAAGAAATTGCATCCGGATTGGTAATAGAAGGATCGTCCAGCTTGATGCTGTCATAATAGGCATACGCGTTTTTATATGCTTTTTGCAAAAAGGACAGATCACCCATTTGCAGAAATGCTTTATTCTTTTGTCCGGGATTATTATTAGGTGCCTGTGTGCTGAGGAGCAGCAACTGAAGAGCCTCCTCCACTTTATTTCCTTCCAACTGCATCTGAGCCGCCATGTAGTAAATTATATCCTGGTAATCGGCATATTTATCACGTCGGGCCATTTTTACCAGTTCAGCCACATTTTTCTGTATATCAGCCTCTCCATCATCCTTATTGGTGCGGATTGTTGCCAGGCGGGCGTATATCTCCATCACCAGGTCGGTGGTACGGCTAATTGAACGATCATAATTTTTCCGGGCCTCTTTAAAATTGCCGGCCATTTCATAAAGCTGACCAGCCAGGTATTCCCAACGGGCTCTTTCCTGTTGGTTGCCGGCATTGCTCAGGGCCTCAACCAGGTGAAAGGCGGCACTATCCCAGTTGTTTTGTTTGTAAAACGAATAAGCCTGCACTTCATGCAGGTCATTCATCAAACGGGATGGAAAGGCCGGGTCATCTCGAAGGGTAACGATCAGACTGGAGGCTTCGGCAAACTGGTCCTGGGCCAGGAAATTCCGGATTTGCCAGATAAATGCATCGTTTCGACTCGGGGGTTCTGTGAACATTTTTTTCGCCAGTCCTCTTTTTTCCCGGGTAGAAATGCTCAGGGCTGAGTTTCCGTCACGGGCACTGCCGATTGTTTTATAGTAACCATCTTTTTCTTTAGGGGCAAAAGCGTAATTGATAAACTGAAACATCTGATAAGCCGAGTCAAAATCCTTTTGCAGGTAGTAGGAAGCTCCCCAGAGGAGGTAGAGATTGTCCACCCAGTCATTCCTGAGGTCATGTAAGGCAATACCCGAGGATGCTTTTAAGGTGATTGAGTCCAGTTGTAATGAATCGGCTGCCGTAACATCCAGCGAGTAATTGTAAAAAGGCAATAGTTTGGAATAGTCGTCTTTAAACGCCTGTTTGGCCCTGGCCAATACATCATTCAGTTTGTTATTGGCATTAAACGTGTAATTGTAGTGCGTTACGGTATTTTGCACAAAACGGCGGGGAACAGTGAATTTTTTATCGGTTTTTTCCGAACGGAGTACCCGCTCCTCGTATTCCTTTGGTTTTTTAATATTCAGGTCAAAGCCCAGCTGACCAATAGCAGGTAGACCGGCCTGTAAAAGGATAAGGGAGAAAAGGAAAAAAATGATATGTCGTTTTGCTCGCATTTGCCGGCGCAATCTAAAGTCTTAATAACTGAATTTCAAATAATTTAGTATAAAAATAGGCCAAATTATTTTGACCTGAATTCGCCGGAAAAGCAGGGTTCATTTACTATCTTTAAACACCAAAAATCCTTTTATGGCCAAATTAGAAGCCGGCTCCACCCTGCAAAGGCTGAGAAACCGATACCGCCTGGTGGTGATGAATGACGATACTTACGAGGAAGTGGTCACGTTTAAATTGTCCCGGCTGAGCGTTTATGTCATGTTGAGCACAATATTTGTAGTATTGGTCGGACTTACAGTCGCCCTCATCGTTTTCACACCTTTGAAGTACTATATACCAGGTACAAGTAATGATTATAAGTCAGTTATGGAGCTAAAACGGCTTCAGTACCGGGTCGATTCCGTGGAAAGACAGGATGCCTATAAGACCCAGTATATACTGGGTCTGAAAAAAGCCCTGGGAAGTACGGAAACCGCTAAACTGGATACCACGGCCATCGTGGTGCCCAAACCGGATATTTCTAATGACTAATGATAAAACCAATGTTCAACAACAAAAACAAAACCGACATGCAGCAACCAGTATCCAATGGTAATGGCGGGGGCGCAACCCTGATCAGTGCAGGCACTGTATTAAAAGGCGATATCAGCAGCAGCAGCGATCTGCGGATCGATGGCACCGTAATCGGCAATATCAAAAGCGGCTCCAAGATTATTGTGGGCAGCAGCGGGGTGGTGGAAGGGGATATCACCGGCAACCAGGCCGATATTACCGGAAAAGTAAACGGCAATATCAGGGCCAAAGAGCTTCTTCAGTTAAGAGGAGAGTGTCTTGTATCCGGAAATATCTATGCCGGCAAACTGCAGGTAGAACCCTCTGCTACTTTCAACGGTCAATGCCATATGGGGGCCAATATTGTGGAGATGCCAAACAATGAATCAGCCGTCACCGTCGCCGCAGCGAAATAACAACAAAGAACTGCTCCGGTATGCAGGCCTTGGCACCCAGATACTGGCAGCCATAGGAATAGCCGTTTTTGCCGGAATAAAAGCGGATAAATGGCTGCATACTTTTCCATTGCTGGCCTGTGTCTTACCTTTGACCGTCCTGTCGGCACTGTTTTACAAACTGTTCCGGGAAACAAGCAGGAATGGAAAAAAATGAGCAGATCGTTATTACAACCCATCCGGCCTTTATTTATTCTGTTTATCCTGATCAATGCAATAGCCCTTACCGGCAAATCCATGCTTGAAAAATATCATTTCAGCCAGGAATTGCTGATCCTGGGAAACCTGCTCCTTTTTGTGGTGGTGCTGGTTTCCTATATTATTACCTACCGGTCCCTTCATTCCGCTAACTCACAAGCCTTTATCCGGGCGATGTACGGTAGTTTCCTGATTAAATTCTTTTTCCTGGCCATTGCCGCCTTCGTGTATATCATGATGGCAAAAAAGGAGGTGAATAAACCCGGACTGGGCGTATGCGCCCTTTTGTATATAATCTATACAGCGATAGAGATCAGGGCCCTGATGAAAACGCTAAAAGATATGAAGCAAAAGGCACATGGCTAAAAAAGAAGTCCCTGTCAACCACCTCGAACAATTTCTTCCTCCCGGAACGGGGGAAGCCGTACTGCATTACCTGCATGAATATAAAGTACACCTGACCATCGCCCGTGAACGAAAGAGTATTTTAGGCGATTACCGCCACCGGACGCATCAGCAAAATCACCGGATCAGTGTCAACGGCAACCTCAATCCTTATGCCTTCCTCGTAACACTCCTGCATGAAATTGCCCACCTGCTCACGTTTGAACAATTTGGTAACCGGGTGGCCGCTCATGGTAAAGAGTGGAAAACGGTGTTCGGTAAACTCCTTCATCAGTTTGTTCAAAACCAGGTGTTCCCCCCGGATATTCAAAAAGAACTGACTGAATCCCTCAAGAATCCCGCCGCCAGCAGTTGCGCGGAAGACGGGTTATTGCGGGTATTAAGAAAGTATGATACAAAAAAAGACAACCACCACCTGATCGAAGAATTTCCTTTCGGAAGTATTTTCCGTATTAAGGATGGACGCATTTTTAAAAAAGGAGAAAAATTACGAAAGCGTTATAAGTGTACTGAATTGCCTTCCGGGAAAGTGTATTTGTTCAGTCCGGTATATGAAGGGGAGATTGTCGTTAGTCAATAGTCCGATGCTTCGGACAACAGCCCCTGCTGTGAAAGTTATAAAAAGCGTTGTAAACACTATAAATCCTCCTTTTAAATTCTTTCTGCTTCAGTGTTTCCTTACCCTCAACACTCCACTTTCAACCAACAACCTTCCTGCAATCACTAATCATAGTGTATTTTTGCAATGAATCAATTTTACATAAAAACAAAGCACATGAAAAAATATTTAATCTTTCTGGCCTTATTGACCGGAGTGTATTACGGGAATGCCCAAACAAGTATGAATGACTGGATGGTTGGAGGTAATTTTCGTTTGAATACTACGGACAATAACACCCAGATTGCCTTTACACCCAATGCCGGAATATTTATTACAGACAACTTTGCTTTTGGAGGCAATATCGCTGTATCCTATTCCAAGTCCGGCAATAACAAGTATACTGCTTTCGGAATTGGGCCCTTCATACGTTATTATTTCACCACCGAAACACAGGCAGTCCGGCCGATACTTCACGGCAGTTTTAATTTCCTGAGTAATAAACAAAAGATTGGCAGCTTGTCATCCACCAACTCAGGAACTAATTTCTTTGTTGGCGGTGGTGCCGCTATGTTTATCAG
>DAORKK010000026.1:0-29820 GCA_035439525.1 Chitinophagaceae bacterium | reverse complement strand
GTCTATACCGGTATATTGCCGATCACTCAGAATGAAGCTGCCCTTGCTGCTGTAATGGGTCATGAGGTCTCTCATGCCTTGCTTCAGCACGGTAACCAACGAATGAGCCAGGGAATTATTCAGCAACTTGGCGGAGTGGCCCTGTCGGTGGCGGTTGCCAATAAACCACAGGAAACACAAAATCTTTTCCTGGGTGCTTATGGTGCCGGATCACAAGTAGGTGTCATGCTTCCATTCAGCCGTAAACATGAGCTCGAAGCGGACCGGTATGGGCTGATTTTCGCTGCCATGGCCGGGTATAATCCACAGGAAGCGATCGCCCTCTGGGAACGGATGGAGAAAGCTTCTGCGGGTCAGTCACCTCCTGAATTTATGAGTACACACCCGGCTGAAGCCCGCCGTATAGAGCAACTGAAGAAATATATGCCTGAAGCGCTTGCTCGCTACAAGCCTGTAGGTAAATGATTTAGATCAAGTTAATTCAAAATCCCCCTGAAGTAAAAAAATCACTTCGGGGGGATTTTAATTTCTACAGGTGTAGAAAATACACATATAAATCAGTACCTTTGCATTCCCCTGCTTTGAGAACTCGGTTGGTTTTTAATTGAGATCAGCCGGAACCTTTAAAATAGCTTCTAAGTATGTCACAAACTGTTTTTGAAAAGTTACAACTGGCAGACGAAAAGAATCTTCTAATCCAGGGTTTGCCCTCCTCCATCGAGAAACAATTCAGCAAGCTGTCTTTCTGCAAAAACATGACGCCGCTTTTAAAAAGCCGGAAAATTGACTTTGCGCTCGTTTTTGCCGTGAATGAGAACCAGCTGAATGGTATTCTCCGTGATGTTATGCCTTCCCTTAAAACCGGTTCTAAATTCTGGGTGGCTTATCCCAAGACCACTTCCAAGATTGTGACCGACCTCAACCGGGAATGCAGCTGGAACGGGCTGACCTGTGAAGGTTATGAAAGTATTGAACGGATCGAACTCGATCATGTATGGAGTGCGATGCGTTTTACCCGGGGCGAAGAGTACCGGGGTGCAGATATCGGAGCTACCCGGAAACGGGCCGCTGCTGCTGTAGCCGAATAAATTTTTTTAAGCAAATTCAGGGCTGTATCCTACCGGTACAGCCCTTTTATATTTTATGGCTTACCTGAATATCGAAATAAAAGCCCGTTGTTCGGATCCCGGACCAATCCGGGATTTCCTCATCAGTAAAGGTGCTGAATTAAAAGGGACCGATCACCAGACCGATACCTATTTCAACGTACCCAACGGTCGACTAAAACTGAGGGAAGGTAATATTGAGAATAACCTCATTTTTTATGAACGACCGGATCAGGCCGGACCTAAACAATCCGCTTTTCAGCTCGTGCATGTGCCTGATGCCGCAGGGCTGAAAAAATCCCTGGCTGCTGCAACTGGTATAAAAGTGATTGTTGAAAAAAGCAGGGAGATCTATTATATCGGCAATGTCAAATTCCATATCGATGAAGTCCCCGGACTTGGCTCTTTTGTAGAAATAGAAGCCGGGAATATCTCGGCACCTGAAATGGATGCGGTGCAACTGAAAGCACAATGCGATTTTTATTTAACCGCATTTGGTATTGCAGAAAAAGACCTGGTGGAAGTTTCTTATAGTGACCTGCTGATGAAAAAGCAGGGGATCAGCGGATGATCACGGTTCCCATTTTCCGGGTGAGCTCAATCTCCATCTGTTTCAGGTGATCGTGTGTCTGATGCAACATGCTGAATTCTTCCGGTGTATGTTCCTTTTCCAGGTCCAGCTGGTTTTCAAGCAACATCCGCTTTATTTTACGCAGTTTCAGGTAGTTGACCGCAGACTCCACCTGGTCATTCGTTTTATCTTCCCCGATTTTAAGGAAACCCAGGAGCTGTTCATTATTGTCAGGCGAAACAGTGCGTATAAAATCCTCATAGGATTGCTCAAACAGTCCCTTCTGATAGCCGGAAGACTGGCTGTATTCACTGCGCCAGTGGTCACTTTCCTCATATGGAAAATTAAGGAGTGAAACAGCAAAAGCGCTCAGGCTGGAATCCGGGTGATGAATGAAAAAGCTACGGCTGGCCTGTTCGGGTTGCCGTTGCAGTAATTCCCTGAAAACCGCAATCAGCCGGATTACTTCTTTATTATCCAGCAGGGATTCGTCCACCATTTCCTCCAGGATATATTCCCCGATCAGTTTCTCATTATCCCATTTTTTTATACCGTACTCAAGTATGATCCGGGCTACTTCCCGTTCCTGCAGATCATCCTTGAACAACAGGTTGAAGGTGGATTCATCAAAATTACTTTCTTCTCCCTGCCGTGCATTCTGTTCAAACTGCTTCGCATCTTCCACCGGTTGCTTCCGTTCCATCGTGCTGACCCGGTCACGGATAAATTTATTGACCAGGGCATGCAGACCACCTTCATCAATCTTGAGCAACTGTGCACATTGTTTGATATAGTCCTGCTGCCGGGTAAAATCCTCGGCTTTGTTAATCCGGGCAATGGTTTCAGCCATCCGGTTCACGACTTCCGATTTTTTTACCGAATCGGAGCCGGCATCCTTGAGGGCAACTTCCAGCTGAAACAGGATGAAATCCTTTTTATTTTTTTGGATAAACTGGGTGAAAGCCCCTGCACCCACCTTATTGACATAACTGTCGGGATCTTCTTTATCCGGAATCAAAACCAGCTTTACATTCAACCCTTCTTCCAGGGCCAGATCCAGCCCCCGCAGCGCCGCTTTAATACCGGCAGAGTCCCCATCGTAAATGATGGTGAGGTTATTGGTATATTTCCGGATCAGCCTTAACTGATCGGGAGTCAGGGAGGTACCTCCACTGGCCACCACGTTTTCAATTCCTGCCTGGTGCAGGGAGACCACATCCGTATATCCCTCTACCAGCAGACATTCATCGGCCTTATCAATGGCTTGCCGGGCAAAATAAGAACCATACAGTATCTTACTTTTAATGTAGAGTTCATTTTCCGGGGTATTGATATACTTGGGTGCCTTTTCATTGGCTTTCAGGATCCGGGCTCCAAAGCCCAGTACTTTACCGCTGTGATTATGTACCGGGAAAATGACCCGGCCCCGGTAATTGTCCATCAGCTGATCATTCCGGTTGGCCACCAATCCGGACTTCACCAGCAGTTCCGGGTTAAATTGTTTCCCGATCGCCTCCCGGGTAAAAGCATCCCGTTGTTCCGGCGAATAGCCCAGCTGGAATTTTTTAATAATCTCTTCCCGGAAGCCCCGTTCCTTGAAATAGGCCAGACCCACATCCTGACCTTCTTCCGTTTCAAACAGGACCCGGCTGAAAAACTGCTGGGCAAAGCTATTGATGATATACAGGCTGTCGGCGGCTTGTAACTGTTGCCGTTGTTCATCACTGACAAAGGTTTCTTCAATTTCAATCCCGTAACGGTTGGCCAGCCATTTCAGTGCCTCTACATAACTGTACTTTTCATGCTCCATCACAAAACTCACTGTATTGCCGCTTTTTCCACAGCCAAAGCATTTGTAGATTTCCTTGCTTGGTGAAACGGTGAATGAGGGAGTCTTTTCATTGTGAAAAGGGCAGAGGCCCAGGTAGTTGGATCCTCTTCTTTTCAGCTTGACAAAACTGCCCACTACATCAATGATATCTGTGCGGCCAAGAATCTGCTGTATGGTATTGGGTGAAATCATGAAGGGAGGGCAAGTTATTGAAATTTACGGGACATTCAAGTAGGGAAATAGACAGGCTGCTGCCTTTCTGGCTATCAAGTATATATAATAAATAACAATAAGTGTCAAGAGGGGAAACACCATATTTAACAGGGGTAAATTCTACAGCTCCCGGCATTTTCTAAAAGAAAAATTGTGGGTTGACTAAACCCCGGACTACATTTATTGTCTCATACAAAACTCATTACATGAAACCATTCAGCCTTTTATCACTTTTCGTATGCGGGATACTGCTTTCAGCATCCTCCGTTTCCGCCCAGCAAACGGGTGTTGATTCCACCGGTTTACCCGGCGATCATTTCAGCCTGCAGGGAGCCCTGCAATTGTTCCAGCAATCTTCCAGTATTGAAGATTTTGAGAAAGCCCTGAACCTGGAATCCAATCATGTCAATAACCTGGACCTGAACGGGGACGGGGAAACGGATTTTATACGGGTAATCGATAAATCAGAAAAGGATGTCCATGCGTTTATATTACAGGTGCCGGTATCTGCCACAGAAAACCAGGATATCGCGGTAATAGAACTGGAAAAAACAGGGGATACCACCGCTGTGGTTCAGATTATCGGAGATGAAGACATCTATGGTGAGACGGTGATTGTAGAACCCGACGGAGGAGGAGAGGAGGATGCGTTCATGAATTATAATGACAGTCAACTGAGCGGTCCGAATGCAGGCTATGATTTTATGGCCCCCCGTATTGTTATAAATGTCTGGGCATGGCCTTCTGTTCGTTTTGTATATGGGCCCGTTTACCGTCCCTGGATTTCACCCTGGCGCTGGAAAAATTATCCAGGCTGGTGGAGACCCTGGCGTCCTTTTGCCTGGCAGGTCTGGCATCCATACCGGATGCACTATCATCGTCCCTTTGTAGTAGTGCGCACGCACCGCGTAATGCATGCACACCGGGTGTATACACCGTTCCGTACTACTTCAATAACTGTCCGTACACGGCATGCATCAACCGTTGGTAACTATCGGGTCAACCATTCCAGAACCACTGTTACCGGCCCCCGTGGTAATAAAGCCACTATCAAAAAAACAACTGTTAAAGGACCAAGAGGCAATAAGGCCACTAAAGTAAAAGTCCGCCGTCATTGATAATATAAGTGATTCAACTGAAATAAACAAAATGCACAGGGTGATTCCTGTGCATTTCTTTTTTAACAGAAATCATGTCCGATTTATTTGGATTTGTTCAAATTGGTCTTACCTTAACATAAGCAAAGAAACACACTAACCCACCTCTACTTAGTCCAGGACCCGGGAAATTTGTCAGCCCCGACAGTATTTCCAACAGTTCTTTTTTATTCTTTAACTTCTAAATTTTAATGCCATGGTACAGGTAGACATCTCACAGCTCTCCGGAGAGTGCAATGCCTGGAGAGCTCAGCTCCGCAACTATCGTGATGAATTGATGCAAGACGAAAACCAGATCCGACAAGTTGCCGGCAAACCCCTCTCCAAAGAACAGTTACTGGAAGTCGAACATCTGCACAATCAGTTTCACATTCAGCTGATCAACATCCACGATCTCAAACAGTCCATCAAACTACACGAACGTCAATTACAGACTGAATCACCTGCGTCGGAAGATACGACCGGTAAACACGAATCACTGCTCGAAGAATTCCGCTCACTTGAAATAACGCTGCAACAACTCCGTTCAGAGTTCACTGGTTTTTTGTCGCGAACTTCCTGAAGCGACTGATTACTGACTTTAATCAGCCCGGACCCTAACCGGGTTCATAGTTACTATCTGATCAATTTTGAAGATTTGTAGAAGTCATACACATTTTCTTCAATACTAAATTTTATTGCTATGCCAGAATTTGATACCTCACACGTAAAAAATATAGTCTTGCTCGGACATGCCGGCTCCGGTAAGACCACCTTAGCGGAGTGCATGCTGTTTGAAGCAGGCATCATAACCCGTAAGGGCTCTATCGCGGAGCGGAACACGACTGGAGATTACCACGAACTTGAACAGGAACGTGGTAATTCTATTTTCAGCAAGCTCCTTCATACAAAATGGAGAGGGTATAAAATCAATATCATTGATACGCCCGGCTATGATGATTTCTCCGGGGAAGTGATATCTGCACTCCGTGTGGCAGATACCGGTGTAATGCTTATTAATGCCGTGATGGGTGTGGAAGTTGGTACGGATATTATATGGGAGTATACGGAGCAGTTTAAAACACCCATGATCTTCGGGGTGAACAAACTGGATGATGATAATGCCGATTTTGAAAAAGCCGTCCGGGAAGCCAAATCACATTTCGGCAGTAATGTGGTGGTGGTACAATATCCCCGCCAGACAGGAGCAGGTTTCCATGAAATCATCGACGTATTACGCATGACCATGTACCGTTTCAAAGACAATGGCGGTAAGCCCGAAAAAGCGGATATTCCAGAAGAGGAAAAAGCTAAAGCAGAAGAACTCCATAAGGAACTGATCGAAGCGATTGCCAGTAATGATGAAACGCTGATGGAAAAATATTTCGATAAAGGAGAACTGGACGAAGATGAGATGAAAAATGGCCTTAAAAAAGCCATGATCAATCATGACCTGTTTCCCCTGTTCTGCCTTTCTGCCGAACGAAATATGGGCAGTGGCCGCCTGATGGGCTTTATCGATAATGTTTGTCCCAGTGCCAATGAAATGCCGCCACAGACCACACAAAAAGGAGACGCACTTCCTTGTGATGCTAACGGACCAGCCTGCATTTTCATTTATAAAACCATTTCTGAACCCCACGTGGGCGAGCTTTCGTTCTTTAAAGTGTATTCAGGTACAATAAAGAGCGGAATGGAACTGGAAAATGAAACAACGGGAGTGACTGAAAAGATCACCCAGCTGTTCCTGGTGGAAGGAAATAAGCGCACCCCAATCAATGAACTGGTAGCCGGTGACATCGGGGCCACGCTTAAACTCAAAAACACCCATGTAAACAATACCTTGCACATAAAGGGTAAGAATTATGAACTTCCTCCGATCGTTTTCCCGGCTCCTAATATGACGGTGGCCATTGAAACCCTGAAAAAGGGCGAAGAGGAAAAATTGTCACAGGCCCTGCACCAGTTAAGGGAAGAAGATCCCACGTTATTGGTAGAAGTTTCTTCCGAACTGAAACAGACCCTGATTCATTGCCAGGGTGATATGCACCTGGCCGTTGCAAAATGGAAGATTGAGCACCAGCATAAACTGGAAGTAAAATTCTCCAAGCCCAGAATTGCTTACCGCGAAACGATCCGGAAAATGGCCGATGCCAATTACCGCCACAAGAAACAGAGTGGGGGAGCCGGTCAGTTTGGGGAAGTCTATATGCGGATTGAACCCTGGTATGAGGGTATGCCCGAACCGGCTGACCTGAACGTAAGAGGTCGTGATACCCATGAACTCGAATGGGGTGGCCGGTTGGTGTTTTACAATTGTATTGTGGGTGGTGCGATTGATGCCCGTTTCCTTCCCTCTGTCCTGAAAGGGGTAATGGAAAAAATGCATAATGGTCCACTCACAGGATCCTATGCACGTGATATACGGGTTTGTGTATATGACGGTAAAATGCACCCGGTGGACAGTAACGATATCTCGTTTAAAATTGCCGGTTTACAGGCATTCCGCCAGGCTTTCCAGCAAGCCGATCCGCAGATTCTAGAACCGATCTATCAACTGGATGTATTATGTCCTGATGACCTGACCGGTGCCGTAATGGGTGATCTGCAAAGCCGCAGAGCCATTGTGGAGGGTATCGATAGTGAGGGCCATTTCCAGAAAGTGATAGCCAAAGTGCCACTGGCCGAAATGGATGGTTATTCTTCTTCCCTCCGTTCCATTACACAGGGAAGGGCCAAATTCAAAATGACCTTCGCCGGTTATGAAGCAGTACCTTTTGATCTGCAACGGAAACTGATCGATGAATACAGTAAAACAGCAAAAGAAGAATTTGCGTAATCCTTAACCAACAATGCTACCACGCCGGCCAGATTACTGACCGGCGTTTTTTATTAATTGCGGTATACGGCGATAGAGACGGCGCGGTCATTCCAGCCTGACATAATGAAACTGCTCCTGGAAGCCGTCAGGGTGATGCTCTTGCCCCTCAGATTAGGTTGGTCATAAAGTACGACCCGGTAACCCTGAGGGATCTGAATGGAACTGAGTGCTTTCTCCGGGAAACCATTTGCGGCAGCCATGGTTGAATAAGTTCCGGGCAACAAAGTGACCGATTGTCCTTTGTATCCGGCATCCGTGTAAAGTATCAATTCATTCACGGTTGTAGTTCCATTACTTCCCCAGTTTCCTCTGTCTTCAACGATCATTGAACTGATCCGGTTTCTCCAGCTGTAACTGATACAATCAACTCCGGATGAATATGTTTCAGCAGCCCCCGTGAAATTTTCTCCCTCAAACACTTTAATGGAAAACCCGCCAGGTAGCTGCAGGGATCCAACCGTCTTTCTGAACATACCCAATTCAGCACCGGTGTACCGGCCGGGAAGCAGACTCAGTTTATTCCCTTTGAAATTACAATCCGTATATAACTCAGCGTAAGTTCCGTTGTTATTATTATTGCCGGTACCTGGGGAAGTATAGGGTTTATATTCGACCACCAGCGAACTGATCCGGTCATTGTACGTCCGGCTGAGACAGGTTTCACTGTTTTCCAGGGTTACAAAATAACCGCTGGCATCTTCAGAACCGGTATAGACCCGCAACCGGAGATTACCGAACAGGGCAAAGGAAGAAATGTTGTTTTTTAATTCGCCCAGGTCTGCTCCTTTATAAACCCCGGGCCGCAGGCTGCGGGAAAATCCCCTGGAATAACAATCACTATATACCACCACATACTCATTCGGGTTGGTCTGCTGGATATTGGTATTCTCCACTACTATGGCGGAAGCGTTATTGTCCCAGGCAGAATCAAGGCAACTGACCGTTTCGGTATATGTTTTAGAACGGCTGTTAAAATCGTCATGCTCATAGATCGTGATGCGAAAACCGGAAGGCACCTGGAAAGAGGATAAACGGTCATTTCCGATCCGCATCTGGTATAACCGGTATGTGCCGGCTTCAAGCGTATAACTTTTACCACGGAAATTGCAATCCTCATGCAGGGTAACATAGTTCTGAGCGGAAAGCAGAACGGTTTGGAATAATACCAATACGAGCAAGGCGATTTTTTTCATAGATATAGTTTTTATACGGAGTGGTTGACAGGCTGACGGATCAGGCCTCTTTATCAAAGCTAATACATTCTTTCAGTTCTTTCTCGGTATACGCCAGTTTGTATTGAGCCAGTACTTCAGGCGGTACGCCGTTCCACTGATTGGGCTGATTTCCTGCATAGCCAATATCTTTTACGCCGATTTCCGAAGTATAAAAACCGGAAGCGGTCAGGTTACGCATCAGGTTGAAAAACTGAACACCCTGGCTCATTTCCGGTTTGGCTTTCTCCGGATAAGCGATCTGATCCACCAGTTCGATCTGTTGTGCAGGAGTACAATCTTTAAACGCCTTTTCATATCGTTTGAAGCATTGCAGATCCAGCCAGCGCAAGCCACCCTGTACGGGTACCTGGTGCGATGGCATATCTCTTACGATAAAATCAATAAAATCCGGCACCCCCGCATCACTGGCACTGCCGCTGATTTCATCTTTCGGGATAATGATATCACATAAAATAGTGATCGTAGCCATTTCATGAGCATTGAAAAAAGGACCTTTTGCAAGGATTTCCTTTTCATTCTTTAATTCATCCGGATTGCGGTCCAGGTTAAATACCGGTTCGGCAGCCTTCGCAGTTTCTTTTTTATCATCCGTAGCACAACCAGCCATAACTGCAGGAACCGCAACGGCTCCGGTGGCAATCAGTTTCAACGATTTTCTTCTGTCCATAAACTATTTTTTCAATTGTCTGAATTATCAATATCATTACTATTGGTAGAAAGCACTACAATCAGTGCCAGCACACTCAGAAATAAGCCTGCAAAAAACCAGGCCCAGGCACTCCGTCCGGTACTTTGTGCCCATAAGGCACAAACGCCGCCAAAGAGAAACAACAACATACCCATGGGGGCATAGGTTGACACCTGATTTTTCAGGTTATTCAGTTCTTGCTGTTGTTGCTCTTGTTTGCCAGATAGTTCACTTTCCAGTCTTTGAACCCTTTCTTCCAGGGTTACTTTTTCAGAAACATTTTCCTGGTAAGCCTGGGCATTCCCGGGTATACAAAAATGCAGCAGGATAAAACAGAATAAGGTTTTGATATTCATTACAGGTTTTGCTTTTTCATTTCCTCTACAATGTATTCACTGGCCCGCATGGATAAAGCGAGGATGGTCCAGGTGATGTTTTTATCGGCCTGACTCACAAATTGCCCGCCATCCACACAGAACAGGTTTTTACAATCATGGGCCTGGCTCCATTTATTCAGGGCCGATGTTTTGGGATCATTCCCCATCCGGACGGTACCTGCTTCATGGATGATTTCCCCGGGTTTTGAAAGGCCCCAGTTATTGCTTTCATCATCATCACCGCCCCAGGTAATAATGGCACCCATATTATGCATTACTTCTTTAAAGGTTTCCTTCATGTGTTTTGCCTGCTTGATCTCGTGCTCGGTCCACTTCACATTAAATTTCAATACCGGGATACCATACCGGTCCACCACATTGGGATCAATGGCGCAGTAATTGGATGCTATGGGAATCGCTTCTCCGCGACCGGCCATGCCCACACTGGCTCCATAAAAGAAACGGTAATCTTCTTTAAGTGAAGCCCCGTAACCACCGGCTTCTTTTTGCTTGCCCTTCACCAGGTATTTGCCATTCATTTTTTCAATACCCCCTGCAAACCCATAAGCAGGCTGACTCATGCCACCCCAGTATTCTATATGATAGCCGCGCGGGAAATCCAGTTTTTTATTGTCCAGCCACCAGGGGGAATAGACGTGCATTCCACCCACACCGTCTTCATTGTAGCGTTTCCGGTCAAACAGTTGCGGCAGAACGCCTCCGAGTGCCGCACCTGTGGAATCATGCAGGTATTTCCCGACTACATTACTGCTGTTGGCCAGTCCGTTTGGATGCCGGTCTGATTTTGAATTTAATAATAGCCGGGCACTTTCACATGCACTGGCGGCCAGGATCACCACACGTCCTTCCACCTGGTATTCCATCCCGTCATCCTTGCTGACAAAAGATACACCGGTAGCCAGGCCTTCTTTATTGGTCAGCACTTCCCGGGCCATCGCGTTGGAGATCACTTCAACCTTACCGGTTTTCATCGCGGGATAGATCAGTACATTGGGTGAAGAGAAATCAGCTTTAGCAATACTGCAGTTACGACTACATTGTGCACAGAAAAAACAGGCCCCGCGACCCGCATCATTTTCAATTGGTTTAGTCAGAATCGATAACCGCGAAGGAATCACTTTTACACCGGCCTGTGTAGCGCCGTTCTTAATCATCAGTTCATGTAACCGGGGTCGGGGAGGAGGCAGAAAAAAACCATCCGGATCATTTTCCAATCCTTCATTGGTACCAAAAATGCCGATCATTTTATCCACCCGGTCATAATAAGGCTTAACATCTTCATAACCGATCGGCCAGTCATCGCCGAGGCCGTCAATACTTTTTCGTTTAAAATCCTTAGGGCCGAAGCGAAGGGAAATACGGCCCCAGTGATTGGTACGGCCACCCAGCATCCGTGCCCGCCACCACATCCAGTCGGTGCCGGCTTCTTTAGTAAACGGTTCTCCGTCCACATTCCAGCCACCATAGCAGGCATCAAAATCACCAAAAGGCCGGAGTTTGGTACTGGCACCACGACGGGGAGAATCCCATGGATTTTTTAACTGGGTTATGTTTTTCTGCGGATCGTACATATAGCCCGCCTCGATAATACAAACATTTAATCCCGCTTTTGCCAGTGTATAGGCGGCCATCCCGCCTCCGGCACCGGAGCCGATGATCACGGCATCGTATTTCTTTGGCTGTTTCTTAACCTGGAGATCTCCCATATAAAACGTATAATCGTTATTGAATTTGAAGCAACAATTTACTGGATTGCCTTCTTGTATCCGAAAATATTTATCCCGATTCCGGGTCGGGGCAATCATTAACTTTACGGTCTAATACCCTCATTCAATGAAGCGCCTGTTTATGCTGATAACTTTTATCACGCAATTGTTTAACGTCCGGTCCCAGCCTGCTGATTTCAGCAGCTATCCTGTTTACAATGGAAAGGACCTGGGCATTACGTATTCACCCCAGCGGAGCATTTTCAAAATATGGGCGCCAACCGCCAGCGCTGCCGAACTCAGACTGTATCATTCAGGCTCCGGCAATACTTCAGCGGGTGTTTTCCCGATGGTAAAAGCCAAAAACGGAGTGTGGCTGACTACTGTTTATACAGATCAGAAGAATAAATTTTATACATTCCGGGTAAAGATCAACGGGCAATGGTCCGAAGAAACCACAGACCCCTGGGTAAAAGCGGTGGGCGTGAATGGTAAGCGGGGCGCCATTGTGGATCTGCGGGAAACCAACCCGGTAAACTGGGAAAAGGACCGGTCGCCGGAATTAAAACATCCCACTGATGCCGTGATCTATGAGCTGCATGTGCGGGATGCCAGTATCCATGAAAGTTCAGGAATTAAACATAAAGGAAAATTCCTCGGGCTTACAGAAACCGGTACTAAAAACCCGGCCGGACAGTCAACCGGACTCGATCATATTAAAGAGTTGGGAATTACACACGTACACCTGCTGCCTTCCTTTGACTTTAATTCCATTGACGAAAGCAAGCCGGACGCAACGTATAACTGGGGCTATGACCCGTTACATTACAATGTACCGGAAGGATCTTATGCCACGAATCCATATGACGGTGCCGTTCGTATTAAAGAATTTAAACAGATGGTGCAGGCTTTTCACCAACAGGGCATCGGGGTAATTATGGATGTGGTGTATAACCATACGGCACTTACTGAAAAATCCAATTTCAATCAACTCGTACCCGGGTATTATTACCGGCAGGATAAGGGCGGAAAATTTTCCAATGCCACAGCCTGTGGGAATGAAACGGCCAGTGAACGGCCTATGTTCCGCAAATTCATGCTGGAGTCATTACTGTACTGGGTGTCAGAGTATCATATTGATGGTTTCCGTTTTGACCTGATGGGTGTACATGATATTGAAACCATGAACCTGATTTCAAAAGAACTGCATAAGATCAAACCGGATATACTTCTGTATGGTGAAGGATGGACTGCAGGTGCCTCCCCCTTACCGGACTCCCTGCGTGCGTTGAAAGCCAATACCGCACGTTTGGACCGCATCGCGGCATTCAGTGACGATATACGCGACGGGATCAAAGGCAGTGTGTTTGAACATGCGGATAAAGGATTTGCCAGCGGGAAAAAAGGAATGGAGGAGAGTATAAAATTCGGGATAACAGCTTCCTGTCCGCATCCTCAGGTGGACTATACAAAAGTCAATTATTCCAAAACACCATGGGCCGCCTCACCCGCGCAAACAGTATCGTATTGTGAATGTCACGACAATCATGTATTATTTGATAAACTGGCCATATCGGCAAAAGACGCCAGCCCGGAACAAAGAGAAGAAATGCAACGGCTGGCTTTATCCATCGTATTGACGTCCCAGGGCATTTCTTTCCTCCATGCCGGTACGGAGTTTATGCGTAGCAAACAGGGAGTGGAGAATTCGTATGAATCACCTGACAGTATCAATGCGATTAATTGGAATCTGAAAAAGGAACACGAAGGCATCAATGAATATCTGCGTGAACTGATTCAGTTGAGAAAACAACACCCGGCTTTCCGGTTGCAGTCAGCGGAATCAATTGCCAGGGCGCTAAAATTCAAGGGGAAAACGCCGCAAGACGGGATGATTGTTTATGAAATAGATGGGAAAACAGCAGGGGACAGCTGGTCAAGTATATTGATCTGCCTGGTTGGAAATAAATCCAATATTGCCTATCCGGTTGATAATACCTGGAAGCCTTATATGCTTAATAATAAACGGGTGAAAAGTGATTTGGAAGTCAACGGCCAGGTGGCTGAGAATATGAAGTTGTCTCCCTTTAGTTTTTCACTGTTTTATATGGAGTAAAAGACCTACTGTTGATGTTGCGTAAGGGCATATACGGCAAAGCTGGCCAGCCAGTGTTCGCCCCCATAATGTCCGCTTACCACATTGGGTAATGCAGCTGCCAGGTGTTGGATCGCTGCTTTTTGTAAGGTTTTTTTCAGGGGATCTTTAGCCCCTAAAACGGAAGCCAGTCCCTGCATACACCAGCTGCGGCTGAAGCAGAGTCCGTCCAGGTGTACGATCTGCAAATCTGTTCGGTCGGATACCACTGGTAGTACCGAAAGATGTTTTATATCCTTTGCTGTCAGGAATTGCCTGAACCAGTTGTTGAATTCGGCCGGAGAAAGAATACGCCGCATCAGATCAGCTTCTTCCAGGCTTGGGGACAGGAAATCGGATCCGTTTGGTTCCCAGGAAACGGGCGCTTTTTTATCTTTTGCAAAGAGAAATAAAGAAGTTTTACGGATCGCCTTTTCAAAATCAGCCAGGCCAGCCGTTTTAGCATAATCAAATGCAAACACCAGTCCGAATGCGGTATTGGGATGTACACCGGTCCGGTTGGCATAGGTCTGCTTGGGCAAAAAAGCCTGCCAGAGTGAAATGATTTTTTTCATCAGCGGCTGCAGCGCCTGGTGCCATTTTTCCGCATCCGGATCAGTCCAGGTCAGTAACTCTTCATCCAGTTTGAGCAGCCAGGCCCACCCGTAGGTTCTTTCCCAGCCGCCAGTCAGGGGAATATCAAAATACCGCAGTTCCTGTTCAATATTTTCAATGGTAATCGTCCGGTTGATCGCTTTCCGGATTGCCCCGGCTTCCGGCAGATCAGGAAAAAGTTTAAGGAGTCTGATCAGCATCCAGTGGCCATGTACGGAAGAGTGCCAGTCAAAACAGCCATAGAAGGTGGGGTGGAGTTGTCTTGGCAACAGAACATGGTCACTGTCACGGTATGAGGTATGACTGGTTTTATTAGGAAACTCCTGTTCCATACATTTCAACGGGAGCAATGCCAGTTTTGTAGCGCCGGAAGTGGTAAGGGAAAAAGCACTGCTGTCTTTATTAATCAAAAAAAGCGGCGGCTGCTGACTGAACATATCAAGTGGTAAAACCAGCAACAGGAATAGTATTGTTCGGATCATCGTTAAAATTAGAAATAAAAAGACTGTAAAGTACCGGCAAAAAAAAACTGTTCCGGTTGAGGGAACAGTTAATTATATAAAACAAATCGTTTAATATCTGTCACGGGGAGGACGGGAATTATTACCATATCCGCCACCACTGCCACCTCTGTAACCGCCACCGCCGCCGCTTCCACCACCGTATCCTCCGCGATCTCCGCCACCACCGCCATATCCACCACCGCCACCACGGTTCGGACGGAAACCACCTCCGCCACCACCTTGTTTATCTTCGGCTTCTTTCACTACAAGTACTTTCTTCCCGATTGGCAAATCGTTCAACCCTTCTATAGCTTCTTTTGCTTCCTGGGCATTTGCCATTTCCACAAAAGCAAAACCTTTACTCTTGCCGGTTTCACGGTCCATAGCCACTTTAACGGAAACAACCGTTCCGAACTTCTCAAAAAATTCTTCTAATTCCGCATCATCCATATCGTAAGGCAATCCGGCAACAAAAAGTTTCATCTACTAAATTTTTAACAAATGTAAGTAACTTAAATTGGTAATAGTCAACCTTATTTCCACAAATTACCGGAAAAAGGCTTAATTCCCTTCGTCTATTTTTTTCCCGGCAAAATACCCCCCGGCGGCCCCAATAATGAGCCCCAGTGTCATCCATAAAAGCACCCCTCCGGAAGCAAAAAAAGCCACGGCAAAACCAGTCAGTGCGCCTACGATCATGACAATGGTGGTCGCTTTTCCGTTGCTGCCGGCAGAAGTGGCTGTATCATGGCTTTGCCTGAACTGCTTTACATGTTCCCGGTGTTTTTTGCGGTGATGTGATCTGGCCATTTTTTTATTTTGAAATTACAGCATGTTTGGCTGTCGGAAAAGGGAATTGACCAGAATCATACAGCCCGCCAGCAAAACCTGATTTCAAACAGCTGTTCAGGTAATTACACAATCCACTTACCTTTAAAGGGCATTCAAAAACCAAAATTATGCGCATCTGTTCATTCCTTACTGTTCTGCTGTTATCCAGTTACTTAATGACTGCACAACAGACACAAAAGCCGCCACTTCATGCAAAAAACTGGATGGCAATCACCGGTAAGCCCTTAGCAGCGACGGCGGGTGCTATCACCTTTCAGAAGGGGGGAAATGCGGTGGACGCCGCCTGTGCCATGCTGGCGGCAACCTGTACTATGTGGGATGTACTTAGCTGGGGAGGCGAGACACAGGTTCTTTTATATAATCCCAAGACAAAAAAAGTGATTGCCATCAACGCCATGGGAGTGGCACCGACAGGAGCTACACCTGAATTTTTCAAATCAAAGGGCTATAATTTCCCCCCTGAATTTGGGGCACTGGCCGCCACCACTCCGGGTACACCCGGCGGTATTTGTTATATGCTGGCCGAATATGGAACGCTCTCTTTAAAAGAGGTACTGGCACCAGCCATGCAACTGGCTGCCGGATATCCAATAGAAGCGCAGACGGCCAACAGTATTGAAAGAGGCAAAGCCCGGATCAAGGAATGGCCGTACAGTAAAAAAGTTTTTCTCACACATCCCGGAGAAAAAAGAGAAGCACCAGAAGCCGGAGAGATTTTTATTCAACAGGATCTGCTCAATACGTTAACTAAAATGGTGGAAGCCGAACAGGCCGCACTCAAACAAAAGAAAAGCCGCAAAGCAGCCATTATGGCCGCGTATGACCGGTTTTACAAAGGCGATATTGCCCGTGAATTTGTAAGGGGTTGCCAGGAGCAGGGCGGACTGATCACGATGGAAGACCTGGCCCGCTGGAAGCCGGTTGAAGAAGAACCCCTGTCGGTCAATTATAAAGGAATCGACGTGTATAAATTACAACAATGGACACAGGGACCGGTCATGCTGCAGGCCCTGAATATCCTGGAGCAAAAAGACCTGAAATCGATGGGGTATAACAGTACCGCTTATATTCATACACTTTACCAGGCCATGAATCTTTCATTTGCAGACCGGGATTTTTATTATGGGGATCCTTACTTTCCCCCGCAGGAGCCGATGAAAGGATTGCTCAGTAAAGCATATGCACGGCAGCGGGCCGCAATGATCAATCCGTTGATGAACGGGGCATTGATTGGTCCGGGAGATCCTTATCCGTTTGAAGGGAAGGAGAATCCCTTTGCGGAGCTGATGAAGTTCCGCGGATTTACAACGGATAGCAGTACCCGTAATTTTATGCCCGCGCATGATAATAGTACGGCTGCCATGGAACCAGAGTATCTCGATCGTTTATGGCGGGGCACCACCAGTGTGGAAGCCGCCGATAAAGAAGGCTGGGTGGTATCAATCACTCCCAGTGGTGGCTGGATACCGGCCTGTATTGCCGGCAACACCGGGGTAGGGATGAGCCAGCGGATGCAGAGTTTTGTGCTGGACTCCACCTTGAATCCTTTCAATGTGGTGGCCCCTGGTAAACGACCCCGGGTAACCCTTACCCCGACAATGGCCCTGAAAGATGGCAAACCCTATTTATCATTTGCCGTGCAGGGAGGTGACACGCAGGATCAGAACCTGCTGCAGTTTTTCCTGAATATGGTTGAATTTGGCATGACCGTACAACAGGCGACAGAAGCGGCCAATATTAACAGCAATCAACTCTGGCTCTCCCTGGGAGGCACCAAAACGGATGATCGTAAACCCAAACCCGGTAACATACTTTTACACGATAACATTCCTGAGAAAGTCAGGAATGAGTTGAAAAAAATGGGATACACCCTGAGCTTCGATGACCGTACCAGCGGCCCCATCAATGCCATCTACTTTGACTGGAAACATGGCAGTTTCTGGGGAGGCAGCAGTAATCATGGGGAAGATTACGGGATTGGCTGGTAGTCAGTTTAACAAAACTTTGCCCCGGAATAAATCAGACAACCCGGGGGCACGACTATTTTTACAAATGTTCCGTTTTACGGTTATACTGCTTATTTTATTTCATGCGGCTGAGTCCGCAGCACAAACTACTTTACAGGGTAAAATCTTTGATGGCAAAAACGATTCACTGCTTGCCGGCGTTACGATCATGAACATCACTGGGAAAAAATTTGTCTTATCCGACCGGAATGGACAATATTCCATATCCGCGGCAGAAAATGATTTACTGGTCTTCAGTTTCAGCGGCTATGCGCCCGATACCATCCCGGTGGAACCCTATATGTTTTATACACGGTTTGATATAACGCTGAAGCCACAATCCCTCGAGTTGAAAGGAGTGACCGTAGTGGCTACCAACTACCAGACCGATTCCCTGAACCGCCAGGCTTATTACCGTCATATATTAAGTAAACGGGAGCCTGGCATTACCGGCCGGAATACACCCGTTGGGTTTGGTATCAGCCTGAGTCCGTTCAGTCATTTTTCCCGGGAATCAAAAGCACGCAGAGCCCTTAAAAAGCGAATCGCCCGGGAAGAAAAGGAAAGTTATATCGACCACAAGTTTTCAGCTGAACTGGTGAAAAGGATTACCCGGCTGGAAGGGGATTCGCTCCGGTTATTTATGTACTCATACCGGCCCGGTTATGAATTTTGCAGGAAATCAGATTCCCAGGAAATGCTGATCTACATCAGTGACTGTCTGAAGAAATTCAGAAAAAAAGACGCCAGAAAGCCGGACTAAGATTGCTTTTATCTCACACTAACAATCGTTATCTTTGACCCTCTAAATTTACACCTCATGATGAAAGAAGTAGTGATCATAGCCGCCGTTCGTACACCCATGGGAAGTTTCGGGGGTAGTCTCAAATCCATGACCGCCACTCAATTGGGAGCGGTAGCCCTAAAAGGAGCTTTACAAAAAGCCGGATTAGCGGCGGATAAAGTACAGGATGTATTGATGGGATGTGTGATTCAGGCCAACCTGGGGCAGGCACCAGCGAGACAGGCCGCCAAATTTGCCGGATTACCCAATGAAGTAAACTGTACCACGATCAATAAGGTTTGTGCCAGCGGGATGAAAGCTATCTCACTAGCCGCCCAGAGTATTGCCCTGGGAGATGCAGACATTGTGATAGCCGGTGGAATGGAAAGTATGAGTAATGTCCCATTTTACAGTGAGCATATGCGTTGGGGAAATAAATATGGAAACGTGTCGATGATTGACGGGTTGGCTAAAGACGGACTGACCGATGTATACGATGGCAAGGCCATGGGAAATGCCGCTGAACTTTGTGCTAAGGAATGTGGGATCAGTCGCGAAGCACAGGACAATTTTGCCATTGAAAGCTACAAGCGTTCACAGGCTGCCTGGGAAAAGGGGTTGTTTGACCAGGAAATTGTACCAGTCGAAATTCCTCAACGGAAAGGAGATCCGGTTATTTTTTCAAAAGATGAAGAACCATTCAATGTAAAGTTTGACAAAATACCTTCATTGAATCCGGCTTTTATAAAAGACGGGACGGTCACAGCGGCCAATGCCTCCACGATGAATGACGGGGCTGCTGCCTTATTACTGATGAGTGCTGAAAAAGCCAATGAACTGGGATTAAAACCCATTGGACGCATCAAGGGATCTGCCGATGCTGAACAGGCACCGGAATGGTTTACCACCACACCTTCACTGGCGGTACCCAAAGCAGTTCAAAAAGCAGGATTGACCATGGCCGATATTGACTACTGGGAACTGAATGAAGCATTTGCAGTGGTGGGTATTGAAAATACCCGCCGTATGCAACTCGATCCGGCGAAAGTGAATGTACATGGGGGAGCAGTTTCCTTAGGTCATCCGTTGGGCTGCAGCGGTGCCAGAATAATTGTCACCCTGCTTCATATACTGAAAGCCAATAATGCCCGGTATGGTGCTGCGGGTATTTGTAATGGCGGCGGTGGGGCCAGTGCCATGGTGATTGAAAACATCGCCTGAGCTTTTTCCGGATAGCCTGTCATTTTCTCTTTCCGGGAAGCTATCGTAATCTTTCATTGTCGCTATCGTATTTTTTCCTGAGCCGGGCCGTACTAAGCCCGGCTTATTCCCGTTTTAGTGTGTTGTATTCTTTTTACTGAAAAAAAACAAGGTTCTTGTTAAACCAATTGACAAGACGCCCTGTCTATGTTCTGTAATTAAATCTGATAAACATTAAAACCCGAATATGAAAACAAGGATTTTATCTTTTGCCCTGGTGGCATTCTCTTTTACTTTTCTTTTTAGTTCATGTAAAAAAGAAGCTTCCAATACAGGCAGTACCGATTTTACGGCAGAAACCTCCACGCATTCAGATGACCAGTCAAGGTTTTCCGGAGAAGTGGATGCAGCGGCCAATGACGCAAACCTGTTGCTTGAATCCACAGCCGGATTTACCGCGCGTCCCGGTGACCTGAACGCATTGATCTGCGATGCGGATATAGAAGTGGATACCATGGCTAATCCCCGTACCATCACCATTACCTATAATGGTACCAATTGCCTCGGAAACCGTACCCGTACCGGTGTAATAGTAATTTCAATGGCACAGGGTGTACGCTGGAGCCAGGCCGGTGCAGCCATCAGTCTTACCTATCAGAATTTTAAAGTAACCCGTACCAGTGATAACAAAAGTATCACCATCAACGGCACACACACGTTAACCAATGTCAGTGGCGGACTGCTGATCAATTTGCCGGTACTGAATACAATTACCCATTCTATTACCAGTAGTAATATGTCAGTTACTTTTGATAATGGCACACAACGTACCTGGCAGGTGGCCCGTCAACGGGTATTTACATTCAGCAACGGAGTAACCATTACCATCACCGGTACCCATGCAGAAGGCGGAGTAACCGGTATTGCTGAATGGGGACAGAACCGCTTTGGCCGTCCGTTTACCACCACCATCGCGGAACCTGTTGTCCTGAAAAGCGATTGTTCTTTCCGTGCCGGAAGTGGTAAAGTTGTACATAACACCAGCTCTTATAATGCAGCCGTAACGTTCGGACTGGATGCCACAGGTGCGGCCACAACTTGTCCCGGTGCCGGCAATTATTATATGAAAATTATCTGGACCGGTCCTGCCGGCAACAGCCATACCGCTTTATTACCTTACTAAAATACCCATACCCTTATCCGGTGCCCTGTCAATTATGGCAGGGCATTTTTGTTGACTTCGTATCGTTTTCGCTAATTTAGGGCCATGTCAGCCACACTGATCCGCGATATAAAATTGCTGGTGAATACACCGGAAACCGATACCTGCCTGCGTGGAAAGGAGCTGGCTGTATTACCGGTAATTGAAAATGCCTATCTGATCCTGGAAGACGAAATGATCACGGGCATGGGACGTATGGCAGAGCTGATGTACCCGGAAAAGCATTTCAAATCAGTGATCCGGGCCAACGGACAGATTGTATTACCGGCCTGGTGTGACAGTCATACTCATATCGTTTTTGCGGCCACCCGTGAAGAAGAATTTATTTATAAACTGAAGGGGATGAGCTATGCGGAGATCGCCGCAAAGGGCGGGGGAATACTTAACTCAGCCCGCAAAATGGGAGAGGCCAGCGAGGCTGCACTTTTCAACGAGGCCTGGAAAAGACTGGAAGAAGTCAGCAAAATGGGAACCGGCTCCATTGAGATTAAAAGCGGGTATGGACTAACAGTAGAAAGTGAATTGAAAATGCTCAGGGTGATTAAGCAATTAAAAGAAAAATCAGCCTTAACCATCAAAGCCACGTTCCTGGGCGCCCATACATATCCAACGGCTTTTAAGGATGACCATGAAGGTTATATCCGTCAGATCATTGATGAAATGTTGCCGGTGATAGCCCGTGATAAACTGGCCGATTATATTGATGTGTTTTGTGAAACGGGGTTCTTTTCCAAAGAAGAAACCATCCGGATCTGTAAAGCCGGGATGGCACTCGGATTGAAACCAAAAATACATGCCAATCAATTAAATCTTTCCGGCGGTACAGAAGCCGGCGTAGAACTGGGTGCACTGACTGTGGATCATTTGGAAACCATGGATGCCGATACGATCCGTTTACTGGCTGGCTCGTCTACCATCGGTACTTTATTGCCTACCGCCGCCTACTTCCTCCGGATGCCTTATCAGCCGGCCCGGTTATGAATTTTGCAGGAAATCAGATTCCCAGGAAATGCTGATCTACATCAGTGACTGTCTGAAGAAATTCAGAAAAAAAGACGCCAGAAAGCCGGACTAAGATTGCTTTTATCTCACACTAACAATCGTTATCTTTGACCCTCTAAATTTACACCTCATGATGAAAGAAGTAGTGATCATAGCCGCCGTTCGTACACCCATGGGAAGTTTCGGGGGTAGTCTCAAATCCATGACCGCCACTCAATTGGGAGCGGTAGCCCTAAAAGGAGCTTTACAAAAAGCCGGATTAGCGGCGGATAAAGTACAGGATGTATTGATGGGATGTGTGATTCAGGCCAACCTGGGGCAGGCACCAGCGAGACAGGCCGCCAAATTTGCCGGATTACCCAATGAAGTAAACTGTACCACGATCAATAAGGTTTGTGCCAGCGGGATGAAAGCTATCTCACTAGCCGCCCAGAGTATTGCCCTGGGAGATGCAGACATTGTGATAGCCGGTGGAATGGAAAGTATGAGTAATGTCCCATTTTACAGTGAGCATATGCGTTGGGGAAATAAATATGGAAACGTGTCGATGATTGACGGGTTGGCTAAAGACGGACTGACCGATGTATACGATGGCAAGGCCATGGGAAATGCCGCTGAACTTTGTGCTAAGGAATGTGGGATCAGTCGCGAAGCACAGGACAATTTTGCCATTGAAAGCTACAAGCGTTCACAGGCTGCCTGGGAAAAGGGGTTGTTTGACCAGGAAATTGTACCAGTCGAAATTCCTCAACGGAAAGGAGATCCGGTTATTTTTTCAAAAGATGAAGAACCATTCAATGTAAAGTTTGACAAAATACCTTCATTGAATCCGGCTTTTATAAAAGACGGGACGGTCACAGCGGCCAATGCCTCCACGATGAATGACGGGGCTGCTGCCTTATTACTGATGAGTGCTGAAAAAGCCAATGAACTGGGATTAAAACCCATTGGACGCATCAAGGGATCTGCCGATGCTGAACAGGCACCGGAATGGTTTACCACCACACCTTCACTGGCGGTACCCAAAGCAGTTCAAAAAGCAGGATTGACCATGGCCGATATTGACTACTGGGAACTGAATGAAGCATTTGCAGTGGTGGGTATTGAAAATACCCGCCGTATGCAACTCGATCCGGCGAAAGTGAATGTACATGGGGGAGCAGTTTCCTTAGGTCATCCGTTGGGCTGCAGCGGTGCCAGAATAATTGTCACCCTGCTTCATATACTGAAAGCCAATAATGCCCGGTATGGTGCTGCGGGTATTTGTAATGGCGGCGGTGGGGCCAGTGCCATGGTGATTGAAAACATCGCCTGAGCTTTTTCCGGATAGCCTGTCATTTTCTCTTTCCGGGAAGCTATCGTAATCTTTCATTGTCGCTATCGTATTTTTTCCTGAGCCGGGCCGTACTAAGCCCGGCTTATTCCCGTTTTAGTGTGTTGTATTCTTTTTACTGAAAAAAAACAAGGTTCTTGTTAAACCAATTGACAAGACGCCCTGTCTATGTTCTGTAATTAAATCTGATAAACATTAAAACCCGAATATGAAAACAAGGATTTTATCTTTTGCCCTGGTGGCATTCTCTTTTACTTTTCTTTTTAGTTCATGTAAAAAAGAAGCTTCCAATACAGGCAGTACCGATTTTACGGCAGAAACCTCCACGCATTCAGATGACCAGTCAAGGTTTTCCGGAGAAGTGGATGCAGCGGCCAATGACGCAAACCTGTTGCTTGAATCCACAGCCGGATTTACCGCGCGTCCCGGTGACCTGAACGCATTGATCTGCGATGCGGATATAGAAGTGGATACCATGGCTAATCCCCGTACCATCACCATTACCTATAATGGTACCAATTGCCTCGGAAACCGTACCCGTACCGGTGTAATAGTAATTTCAATGGCACAGGGTGTACGCTGGAGCCAGGCCGGTGCAGCCATCAGTCTTACCTATCAGAATTTTAAAGTAACCCGTACCAGTGATAACAAAAGTATCACCATCAACGGCACACACACGTTAACCAATGTCAGTGGCGGACTGCTGATCAATTTGCCGGTACTGAATACAATTACCCATTCTATTACCAGTAGTAATATGTCAGTTACTTTTGATAATGGCACACAACGTACCTGGCAGGTGGCCCGTCAACGGGTATTTACATTCAGCAACGGAGTAACCATTACCATCACCGGTACCCATGCAGAAGGCGGAGTAACCGGTATTGCTGAATGGGGACAGAACCGCTTTGGCCGTCCGTTTACCACCACCATCGCGGAACCTGTTGTCCTGAAAAGCGATTGTTCTTTCCGTGCCGGAAGTGGTAAAGTTGTACATAACACCAGCTCTTATAATGCAGCCGTAACGTTCGGACTGGATGCCACAGGTGCGGCCACAACTTGTCCCGGTGCCGGCAATTATTATATGAAAATTATCTGGACCGGTCCTGCCGGCAACAGCCATACCGCTTTATTACCTTACTAAAATACCCATACCCTTATCCGGTGCCCTGTCAATTATGGCAGGGCATTTTTGTTGACTTCGTATCGTTTTCGCTAATTTAGGGCCATGTCAGCCACACTGATCCGCGATATAAAATTGCTGGTGAATACACCGGAAACCGATACCTGCCTGCGTGGAAAGGAGCTGGCTGTATTACCGGTAATTGAAAATGCCTATCTGATCCTGGAAGACGAAATGATCACGGGCATGGGACGTATGGCAGAGCTGATGTACCCGGAAAAGCATTTCAAATCAGTGATCCGGGCCAACGGACAGATTGTATTACCGGCCTGGTGTGACAGTCATACTCATATCGTTTTTGCGGCCACCCGTGAAGAAGAATTTATTTATAAACTGAAGGGGATGAGCTATGCGGAGATCGCCGCAAAGGGCGGGGGAATACTTAACTCAGCCCGCAAAATGGGAGAGGCCAGCGAGGCTGCACTTTTCAACGAGGCCTGGAAAAGACTGGAAGAAGTCAGCAAAATGGGAACCGGCTCCATTGAGATTAAAAGCGGGTATGGACTAACAGTAGAAAGTGAATTGAAAATGCTCAGGGTGATTAAGCAATTAAAAGAAAAATCAGCCTTAACCATCAAAGCCACGTTCCTGGGCGCCCATACATATCCAACGGCTTTTAAGGATGACCATGAAGGTTATATCCGTCAGATCATTGATGAAATGTTGCCGGTGATAGCCCGTGATAAACTGGCCGATTATATTGATGTGTTTTGTGAAACGGGGTTCTTTTCCAAAGAAGAAACCATCCGGATCTGTAAAGCCGGGATGGCACTCGGATTGAAACCAAAAATACATGCCAATCAATTAAATCTTTCCGGCGGTACAGAAGCCGGCGTAGAACTGGGTGCACTGACTGTGGATCATTTGGAAACCATGGATGCCGATACGATCCGTTTACTGGCTGGCTCGTCTACCATCGGTACTTTATTGCCTACCGCCGCCTACTTCCTCCGGATGCCTTATCAGCCGGCCCGTCAACTGATCGATGCCGGTTGTGCGATTGCCCTTGCCTCGGATTATAACCCGGGTTCTTCTCCTTCCGGCAATATGAACCTGGTTGGTTCCATGAGTTGTATCCAGCTAAAGATGCTCCCGGAAGAAGTAATCAATGCTGCCACGATCAACGGGGCATTTGCCATGGAGGTACAGGATAAAACGGGGAGTATTCGTCCGGGAAAAAAAGCCAATCTTATTTTTACACATCCGCTGCCGAACCTGGCCACACTTTTTTATTCTTTTGGTTCCAATCATATTGAGAAAGTAATGTTGAACGGAAAAATATTATGAGACTGCTGAATATAGCTTTTTTCCTTTTTATTGTATCCGGTTTTGCCAATGGGCAAACGCTATTGCCTGATTGCCGTTCCTTTCACACCGGGGAATATTTATATACGGATTCCACGGGAGATACCTGGGAACTCCGCCGGAAAAAAGGACTCCAGGTGGAACGCAATAAGCGAACAGGAAAAATCATCAAATATAAAATTCACTGGCACAGTGATTGTGAATACCACCTCACCCAGACCTGGACCAATGACCGTAACCGCCGGAAATTCAACCGGAATCAATTCAGTTACCGGATCATCAGCACTACCCCCAACAGTTTTTCATATACTTGTGCTTGTAAGGATATCCCCGTTGCTGCAGGCACCGTAGTAAGAGCCATGAATTAATCCAAAGTTTACAGGCATCCAGGCTACAAGTTGTATATTCGGGTACATGTTTCGATTACGAAAAAAGAAACCCGGTTTTTTTGAAACGGTTCTGCTCCAGGACCGGATAAAGGCAGATGACAGGTCTGCAGGACTTTCATTTCTGGTGTCATTTTTTGATGAAATCAGGCCTGGAAACAGCCGGAAGAAAAAGAATGCGGAGGCGAATCTCCGTTTTGCCCTGCAGGAACTGAAACTCCACCCGGAATTGCTGGCCAATCTGCAGCAGGCATTGCTCTCGCAACTGATCAGCACCAAACTCACCGCTACTATTACGGAAAGCGGCATTCCTTTATCCAGGGGATTCTGGCAGGAATTGGCCAACCGGCTGAAACATAAACTGATTCCTGAATTACAGGATGAGGCGGATTTCCTGTATGTCATTAATAGTATTTTTTATAAAAAAACCGATTACCAGTGGGTGGAGAGCATTCCCCGCCCATTATGGATTGAATTTTTTGAATCGCTCGGATTCCGGTTTACTACCGATGCCCACCGGATTAAAAATGAACTCCTGAGTTCACTGAAAATCCTGTCCTTCCAGGTGGCCCAGCTGGGACTGGAACGGGAAGTATTGAATTACCTGCCGGAAAATGAACGGAACGATCATACCGCTTTTGTCGGGCAAAACTACCTGGTGCATGAACTGGAATTGATTCTTTCCGATAATAAGGAAGTGGCCGCCATCAGCAGTACCAGCACCGCGCTGAAAGAACGTATTGTTTCCTGCTATACATTGTTGGATTTTATCCGTGAAAGTCATGCAGAGAAAGGAGCCAGCATTCAGCAGACCTACCTCTTACTGATTCTGACCAACCGCCTGGAACGGATGCTGCTGATTGCAGATATACTGGATGCCGACAACCAGTTTGATACCGGCCGTTTTACGGACTTATTCCGGTTGCTGGTACGAAATGAAAAACGGAAAAACAGTATCATGGAGTTTCTGTCCCAGGGATTGGGATATCTCGCTTACCAGATTGCGGAACACAAAGGCAATAAGGGGCACAAGTATATTACGGAAACGAGAGCTGAATACTATAAAATGATCCGTTCGGCCATGTGGGGAGGCTTAATCATTTCATTCACTGCGATAATTAAAAACCTGATCGGTAAACTAAAACTGGCGCCATTCCCGTTGGGTTTTCTTTACAGTATTAATTACAGCGCCGGCTTTATCCTGATTGAAGAAACCAAATCAACCCTGGCCACTAAACAACCCGCCTTTACGGCAAGTGCCGTAGCTGGCTCACTGGATACCCGGAAAAGTGAAGGAGTGCCTGATCTGGAAGGACTGGCTGCCACCGTAGCCAAAGTCTCACGCAGCCAGATCGCTTCTTTCTTCGGTAACCTGATCATAGTATTTCCGATGACTTTTTTACTCGCTTGGGGATACCACCAACTTACTGGTATTAAGATTGCTGATGACGCTGCGGCATTTAAAATGCTCAAAGACCAGCATCCCTGGCGTAGTCCGGCCCTGCTCTATGCCTGTTTTACCGGTGTGTTTTTATTTTTAAGTGGCATCATAGCCGGCTACTGGCAGAATAAAGTGCAATATGGACAAATCAGGGAACGACTGATCCGGCACCCGGCATTGAAAGTATCCATGTCGCCCCAACGGCTTTCCCGCCTGGCTAATTATGTGGAGAAACATATTGGTGCCCTGATTGGCAGCATTGCGCTTGGATTTTTCCTGGGCTTTTCGGGTGTGATTGGTAAGATTTTCGGCATCCCGTTCGATATCCGTCATATCACTATTGCTTCCGGCAATGTATCCATCGGATTATACGGAGTCGGAATCAATGAGGTACCGTCTTATTTTATGCTGGCTGTATTCGTTGGTGTTCTGGGAATCGGTTTTTTAAACTTCCTGGTGAGTTTTGCACTGGCCTTTACTGTGGCCGTAAAATCCAGGGGTATTCATCTTTCACAATATCCCCGCCTGCTCAGTACTATTGGTAAATACCTGTTCCGTCATCCGCGTGATTTTTTCCTGCCGGAACGGAAATCATCCGTGCAGAACTACCAACCATTAACTGGTAAAGACGATAGTCCAAAATAAATTCCAGGTGAATAATACAGACAGCCGTACTGATCAGTATCAGTACGCCGGATTACCAGAATAATTACATTTGAGCATATTGGAATGTCAATCCACCTCAAATAACAAAATGGAAAGAAGGGACCTTTTAAAATCAATTGGCCTGATCGGGGGGAGCAGTTTGTTTCCGGCCGTTTTATCCAATTTCCTCAGCAGTTGCTCCGGCAAAGAGATGAGTGCCTATTCCCCGGTATTTTTCAGTAAAAAAGAGTACAACCTGGTTACAGAACTGATTGATATCCTTATTCCGGCTACCGGCACCAAATCCGCTTCCCAGGTAAACGTCCAGGTTTTTCTCGACCAGGTTTTTCAGCAATGCCTCGTGAAAGAGGAACAACAGGAAATTCATGATGGACTGAAAAGTATAGAAACCGCTTTTGAAGCTTCGGACGATAAGCTTTCATATGTGAAAGAACTGGATGAAAAAGCCTTTGGAAAAAAAGAAGCGAATGCCTGGTTCCGTAGTATCAAGAAATATACCCTGATTGGCTTTTTTACTTCCGAAGAGGGTGTTACAAAAGCATCCAATTATGTAAAAGCACCGGAAGCTTATAAGGGGGATATACCGGCTGATGAAAATACCTTGAATTACGGCAGAACCACTTTACATTTTTAATTGAATACCATGGCTGGATTTACTATACTGGGAAAAGCAGAAAAAGGAAACCGTTACGATGCCATTGTAATTGGTTCAGGTATTACCGGGGGAATTGCCGCCAAAGAACTCACGGAAAAAGGGCTGAAGGTATTGGTGCTGGAACGGGGCAGGATGGTAGAGCATATCGTGGATTACCCGACCGCTCAAAAGGATCCCTGGGAATTTCCGTTAGCCAATATGGTCAGCCTGGAAGAAAAGAAAGCGTATGCGGTACAAAAGGATATTTACATTTTCGGACAGGATGCAAAACACTTTCTGGTGAAAGACACTGAGCATCCGTATGTGCAGGAAAAACCATTTTCCTGGCAACGTGGATATCAGATGGGCGGACGTTCTTTACTATGGTCCAAACATTGTTATCGCCTGAGTGACCTTGATTTTGAAGCCAACCAGAAAGAAGGGATCGGGATTGACTGGCCGATCCGTTACAAGGACATTGCACCCTGGTATGATCATATTGAATCCTATGTGGGGATCAGTGGCAACCGGGATGGGATTGCCCAGATTCCGGATGGAAATTTCCTGCCGCCTTTTGAAATGAATGTATTTGAAAAGCAGATTCGTGAGCGGTTGCGTAAATCATTCCCGGAACGTGACCTGGTAATGGGGCGGATGGCTATTCTTACCAAAGATCATAACGGAAGGAACCGTTGCCATTCCCGCAATTTATGTTACCGGGGTTGCATTTACGGGGCGCCCTATTCCAGTAATTCAGCGGCCCTGCCGGATGCAGCCAAAACAGGAAAT
>DAORKK010000025.1:0-30526 GCA_035439525.1 Chitinophagaceae bacterium | reverse complement strand
TTATCTTATTTAATGTATCCGTTAGCTCCTGGCAAATCTCTTTGTTTTTATCGTGTATCTCTTTATTAGCAGAATTACAGGAGCTGAGGAGGCATATCAACATGGCGACCGGAAGCAGTTTCATTATTTTGGCGGGTTTAGTTGATAAAACGATGCAGTATGAGTTAATGTTACTATTTCCCCCAAAAAAAGGGAGCAGCCTCCGCCACTCCCTATTCTCTATTTACTATTTTCTATTCTCCTTTGCATTTTCCACTTTCAACCAGTATCTGTGAAATGATTCTCTTCCCGGGCTACTCATTACTGATTACTCATTACTCATTCTTCCCCTCACAGCCGTTCATACAGCGCTCTCAACTTCTCCCTCGTCATAATCTTCTCCCAATCCTTGCCCAGCGCATTTTCCCAGAGCGGTTTCATGCCCATACTGACATTGATCATTTTTTCGAAATCTTCGTCGGATAACCCTTTGCAGATACCAACGGGAATGTCAATGTTATTTTTTTCGACCATGTACTTGAATTCCTTCACCCCGGCAGGATAATATTCCTCGAGGTGATTCATGACAATACAGTTGCCGATGCCGTGTTTGGTACCGAGTAAATAACTGAGACCATAACTCACCGCATGGGCCACCCCCACCTGGGAGTAGGCGATACTCATACCCCCGGCATAGGAGGCCATCATGAGTTTATCGTCGGATTCTTCGTCCCAGCCGTCTTTATTTACATATACATCGCGGCAGAGTTGGAGGGCTTTTTCGCCGTAGCTCTTGCTGAATTCATTGAGGTAAGTGCCTTCGAGACTTTCAATACAGTGGATATAGCAATCCATCCCGGTATAGAAACGCTGATTGGCGGGGGCATCTTTGGTGAGCTCCGGATCAAGCACGATCTGATCGAAGGGCGTGAAGTCGGAGTTCATGCCGAGCTTTTTGGTCGGCCCGGTCAGTACGGTTGTTCTGGACACTTCCGCGCCGGTGCCACTAAGTGTAGGAATACCGGCCTTATACACCCCCGGCTTTTTCACGAGGTCCCAGCCCTGGTAGTCGGCCGAGGAGCCGGGATTATTCATCATCAGGGAAACGGCTTTAGCCAGGTCCATGGTGGAACCGCCGCCGATACCGATCACGCCGGACACAGTACCGAATTCCTCTTTGAGGTCATTGGCCAGTTTATCTACGTAAGTCGTTTTGGGTTCATAAGTCACATCGGCGAAGATCACTTTATCATTGCCCCGGAGGGGGATGCGGGATACGAGGGGTTTGCCTTCGAAGAAATGGTCGACGAGGAAGATCATGGGTTTGCCGTCCTTACGGTTGGGGGCCAGGATTTCATCGAGCTGGTTGAAAGAGCCGCGGCCGTAGATGACGTAGCCGATCATTTTGAAATTGCGGAAAGCCATAGAGAGAATTTCGGCAAAATTAATGCAATGCCGCCTTCGGCTGCATTTTAGCCACGGATTTGTTTGCCTGCGGCAAAGGGGTTGGCCACGAATGGCCACAAAAGAACACAAAAGAATACAGGGAATTGCCTGCGGCAAATGGGGGTGGCCACGAAAACACACGGAAGACCACTAAAAATACAGAAAGGCAAGCCACGGATATCGCGGATCAACACGGATTCAAGAAGTATTTCTCAGGAGGGGCTGTTGACTACTAACTACTAACTCCCGACTGGATTGCCTTCGGCAAATGGGTGTGGCCACGAATGGCCACAAAAGAACACAAAAGAATACAGGGATTTGCCTGCGGCAAATGAACGGCAGGCCACGGATAGTACGGATTAACACGGATTCAAGAAGTATTTCTCAGGAGGGGCTGTTGACTACTAACTACTAACTACTAACTACTAACTGCCGACTGAATTGCCTTCGGCAAAAGGCCCGCTGTTAAACCAAAGAAATTTCGCCATTTTCGAGCAAATGGTTCACTCGCAACAGGTCTTCTTCAGTATCAATCTCCAGTAAAAAAGTGTTGGTTTCGATCATTCTTAAGGGAATATCGTTTTCCTGGAACCGGATACACTCAACGCTTTCCACCCGCTCCAGCGGAGTGGGCTCCATATCTGCAAAAGCCAGCAGTGCATTCCGGGTGAATGCATAAACGCCCACATGCTCATAATAACGGGCCAGCGAGGGTTCCTTTTTAGGATAAGGCACCACACTGCGACTAAACGTAATGGCCCTGTTGGTTTTACTGACAGTTACTTTTACATAATCTGAACTTTCTATATGCTTAGGATCCAGCAGCGGCTTCATCAGGCTGGATACCATTAACGCTGTATCGTCATCTTTCATCAGCCGGAGCAATTCTTCCAGTGGTTTCCGGTCAATAAATGGCTCATCTCCCTGAACATTGAAAATTATATCCCCTTCTAGCTGCCTGGCAGCTTCTGCAATCCGGTCTGTACCGCTGGCGTGATTGTACTGCTTACTGAAGAATGTTTTTCCGCCATTTTTTTCTATTTCATCGCGGATAATTTCACTGTTGGTAACAACATATACCTCATCAAACAAACCATATGAACTCATCCGTTCATAAGTTTCACGGATAACTGATTTAACCCGGTTGTTTTTTTTATCTACCAGTTGTTTCATCAGCTTTCCGTCAAAGCGGGATGCATCATAACGGGCTGGAATCAGGCAAATACTTTTCTTATTGGCCATTTTTGTTTTGTTCTGTTTTTAATTCTTCAAATAGTTCATCAAATGGAGCGAATTCACCGGCAAAAATATATGAATTTATGACCTGATCCATTGGAAGTACCACCTCTTTAAAAATATAACGGCCTCCTGTATTACAAATACGCTTAGCCAGTTCCCTGCTGAAATAATCAGCCTGGACCAGCTGCATCAGGTCCCGGTAGAAATACTTAACCATGTGCCGTGCTTTTTCAATTTTCAAGGCCTCTTCATCTCCGGTCAGTCTTTTTTTACTCCATTCAATGATAGCCGAATTGAAATCTGATTGATTTGTATCCCTGAAATCTGAAAGTGTCCGCAAAGCTTCCACCATTTTACCATCGGAATAACGTTGCATCAGGTTCAGGTAAAGATTTCCCTCTTCGGCCTTTTGTGTAAGTTTGATACTATCGTATGCCAGCAAAACGGCAACCACGCCACTGACTAAGGCCAGCGAGGAAATGACCGCGGATACCCAATCGGCCACCGTAGCCTGATCTTTTTTTACCACCCCGGTAATATATAAAAGCTGAAAAGAAAGATAGGCCAGCAGACAGGCTATTGAAATATACATCACAACCAGTGCAACCTGTTTTTTAGTCGTTTTTTTACTTACGGATAAAAAATTCATGTATTTTTTTTTAACTGATCAGACTCCTGAACCGAAGAAAATCACTAATTGGTTTTCGAGCAAATAAAGTTGTACTTCGTAAATGGCGCCATCTTCATAGGAGATATTGATCCGTTTGAACCAGGGATGATCGCCAATCATTTCCTTTTCCACTGTAATACTATATTCCCGGTCTCCTTTTTTGAAGGTCCGGTTTTCTGTTGGGAACTCCTCTTTTTCTCCAAACACTTCTTTGAACTCAGGGATCAGCCGCATTAGTATAAAGCCGTTTTCAAGGGAGAAATCAGGCAGGAACCAGGTATCGGAACCATATTCATAGCCCATGAACCGGTGCCACTCGGCCCCGTTTTTATAGAGCTGTTTATGAATTTCATAGCCGCCCTCTTCAATATTTTGCCGTTCTCCATCCTTCACCACCAGTTTATTACCGAATGGCGTGTAGACCTGTTTGAAGTAATCCGCCATTTCTTTTACGGTGGCCAGTTTTGGTGGAGCTACAGGTAAGAGGTAGGCGCCTACGATATAGCCGGTCTTATTATTGAACGTGACTTTTTCCCAATATCCATGCATGCCTTCGGTTACCACCGTTACCAATTCCTCATCCGTGTTCAGAATGCTTATTTTAGTTCCGTAAGGAATCTTGTCCAGCACTTTGGCACCAATAGCCGGTTTCTCCCGGATACTGAGCCCGGATTTAGCGGCTACCCAGGCAATGCGGGTTTGAGCCAAAATCTCGTTTGTACTTACAACAAGGAATAATAAAAGGATAAGATAATTTTTCATCATAACGAAAGTATCAGGAGTTCATAATGGAATTATCTTGTTTTTTAAACGGACTTGTCAGCAGACCGATCACGTCCTCATCTTTCTGTGCCGGGTAATAACGGTCAAGTCCGTATTTCAATTCTTTGGTATCAAGAAAGGAGAAGGTCCCCAATAACCGGTCCCAGATGGAAAACACCGCGCCATAATTGCTGTCAGTAAAGGGCTGTTTCCAGTGATGATGCACTTTATGCATATTGGGGGAGATGAGGATATAACTAAGCGCCTTGTCCAGTCCCTTGGGTAAATTGATATTGGCATGGGTAAAGGCCGTGGCTAATACCACCAGGGTCTGGTAGATCATCACCGCATACATCGGTGCGCCGGAAACGAGGATCAGGAGCATAAAGAAGATGCCTCTCAGTAAACTGTCGCCCGGATGGTGGCGCAGTCCGGTAGTGACATCCACATTGGTATCGCTGTGGTGGATCAGGTGGAAGCGCCAGAGGAATTTGTTCTTGTGCATAATGAGGTGTACCAGCCAGCTGCTGAAGTCGAGGGCGAGTACGCCGATAATAATAGTAACCAGCACCCCGGTATTAAACCAGTACACCAGTCCGAATTGCTGACTGAGGCACCAGTCCGATAGTTTCACGATGATCAGCGCCAGCCCGGTATGGAGGATCAGGTGCAGTACGGTGAAGAAGAAGTTTACGCCGGCATGGCGGATTTTATTCTTCTTATACCGCAGCGGGATCAGTGGGATCGCGCCTTCAATGATCCAGAAGAAAAGCAGTCCGCCCACGAGAATCGCCAGCCGTTCGAGGGGGCGTTGTTCCAGGTTTTGGAAATAATGCAGCAATTCGCTCCACATAGCAATCGATTTAGGGGAAAAGATACGAAGGAAAACGGGTTTTTGAGCGATCAACAACAGGCTGTTGATCGGCAAAACGTAAATCACAATACACCCCTACGGGGTGAAACGGGGTACAACTTATCTTTTTGTACCTGTTACCAACAATACACCCCTACGGGGTGGGAAAGCATATTTCGATTGCACTTTAATTCTATTACAATGCGCCTCACTTTTGGGAAGCAACAATACACCTGTTTTATAAATGAATTTAAAAAGGCTGTAATTGATTTTTCACCCCGTAGGGGTGTATTGTCGGTAGCATCAGGGCAGAAGAAAATACCCTCTCACCCCGTAGGGGTGTATTGTGATTATCAACCTTCACACATATGCGAATGCAAAATTAACTGTGTACAAAAGAATCATAAGAAAAGTAAATGCCAGCAGCACCAGGCAGGTAAAGAACAGGTTTTTACCGATACTACGTTCTTTTTCATTGAATACCCATACCTGCTCCCCGTTCGGAAGCGTTTTTTTCCCCCAGGCTAATTGTGAAGAAGCGAGCATAGCCAAAAAGATGCTATAAGGAAAGTTATATTGTTTGTTTATAAACATTAAGAGAATAGCCAGTGCAACAAAAATGGTAAAAATATAAGCTATGATGATCAGTCCCCTTCCATTTTCCTTTTTGGCCTGCCTGGTAATATTCGCGGAAGAGATTACACCCACTTCTGCCTCCTTAAATGCAACGCCCTTGTCTTTCAATATCTTTTTTGCCAGCTGAAAATCAAATGGGCCCCATTCGGATGGATTATTCAGGATATCCAGCAATTCCGCTTCGGTAAAACTGAAAAGATAATAGTCCGCATCAACCTCTCCAAGTTCTTTACTGTAATAATCTTCCAGGTACTGATGTGCCTTGACAAAATCGGAGGATAGGATTTTTAACGAATAATCCGGCATGGAAGAAGTGCCGATTATAAATGTATCCAGTGCCGGACCTTCATTTACAATACTTGCATTAATTCCGGTCTCCGCCAGCTTCTCCGCCAGTTTTGCAGCAAGTCCGGGGTCGCTGAACCGCTGGAACGTTAACAATTCATCTTTCATATATTATACTATTTACCTCCCGTATTCATCCCCATACTCCTCCGCATACTTCTCATAGCGTTTGATCAGGGCGATATTCTTTTTTTCAATATCCGTCAACAATCCTTTAATGTCCACTGTATTCGGCACGTACCAGTCCTGGAGCTCGAACTGCTGGCGCAGGTGCTTTTTATTAAAACAAAATCCATGACGGGCAAAGATCTCATTGCGCATGAACTCAAGGTCTTCCTTCATTTCATTCTCCACATCTTCGGCAGTGAGCAGTCGCTGGGAGGCGGTGGGATAATTACCGACCGCCGGATCATAACTGAATTTCTTGCGATCGAGGGTAAAGGTTTTGGCCGGGCGTTTCGCATCATTGGAAGTAAAAGTTCCCGTGATTGCCTCTGCTTTGGCCGGATCCATGACCAGATCAAACACCCCGTCATCTTTATGATCACCGGGTTCGGCCGCATGAATATGCCAGGTACTGTTTGTTTTTTTAATACTGCCAGTGAAAGGACGGTCATTGCCGGCCACAATGGACCGACCCTGCACGGAGTCACCTTTGATGGAACTGATCAGGAGGGTGATTTTGTTTTCGCCAAAAGCACCTACAAAGGAACCAAGCCGGTAATCGGGCTGGTTATTGGCACCGGGTGTATCCGCGGGCTTTTCGGTTTCTTCGTTTTTCGTTTCGGCGCTGCCGGCTTTTTTGTCCTTGCAGGAAAAAAGGGTGAAGACGGCCAGCAACATTAAAGCAGCGGGCAGGTGGAAGGAACCATTATTTTTGTACCGCATAGATAGAGTTGTATTTAAAAATAAGACAAAATCATCAGCCGCACCAATATCATCAACGGATTACTCCTGCTGGGCCTGGCTTTTTTTACCTGGCTGATGGCTACTATAACGGTGGCTTATTTGCCGTATAATACGGATGTGGGTTTCCTGCGGATCAAGCAACAGTATATCACGATCGATGAATGGCGAATCGCTTTCTTTATTCATGTATATGCGAGTATGTGGGTGCTGCTGGCCGGGTTCACGCAGTTTTCCAGATCACTTCAACAGCGTTATCCCCGGTTGCATCGCGGAATGGGGTACGTGTATGTGGCGGATGTGTTATTTATCACCGGTCCGGCCGGATTGCTGATGGGCTTTTATGCCAATGGCGGATTAAGCTCCCGGATCGCTTTTGTGTTGCTGGCGGTATTGTGGATTTATTTCACGGCGATGGCACTGATAAAAGCCCGGCAAAAAGATTTTACCGCCCACCGCAATTATATGATCCGTAGTTATGCCCTGACCTTATCAGCCATAACCCTGCGGGCCTGGAAGTATGCCATTACCAATACGGTGGAATTACCGCCAATGGATGTGTACCGGGTGGTAGCATGGGCAGGCTGGGGGCTGAATCTGTTGGTGGCGGAATGGATGATACGCCGCAGGTCAGATTTTTTCCTGTAAGAAAATACCTGAAATCAGTAAAGGACAACCGCGGATACTACAAAACCTCAGACCTGCGTCTTCAACGTATCCTTCAAACCACTCGTTGCTTTCTCCACTACTTTATACACCGTTTTTACCTCCACCTCTTTTCCGTTGATCGTGGTTGTACCATACCCGGTGAATACGGTCTGGGTGACGGGCTGTAATGAACTCCGGTTGCGGATATTGCTGCGGGAGGTGTTGATACCGGTTTTTTGTTGCGGCTCAGTCAGGTTGCCTTCCTTATCCAGTATTAATTCATCTGAAATTTTTGAAGTAACATCGGTTTCATAAATCCCATCGCCGTCCAGGTCGGCCTGTACAGAAATGGTACGTAATGATTGCGTATTCTGAGATGCAGTCACTTTCACATCTCCTTTACGGAAGCTGCCATCGCCGTTATCCAACTCATTATCAATCACACTGGCCGTTTTATTGGAACGCGTTGAATTATGATCCTGTCCTTTAGTACCACCACTGCCGCCTCCGCCACTTCCCGGATCTGGTGCAGCAATACTGGCTGTTTTATTGGAACGGGTTGAATTATGGTCCTGTGCTTTACTGCCACCATTTCCTCCGCCACTACCTCCCGGATCAGGAGCCACTCCGCTTGCAGTCTTGTTGGAACGCGATGAATTATGGTCCTGTGCTTTATTACCTCCGCCGGTGGAAACAAACGTTACATCCTCTACAAAGACCTTTTGTTCAACTGTTAATGTATAACTCCCTGCTTCCAGCTCATTAAACTCAAATTCCCCGTTTTCATTGGTGGTACGGGTCAGCATCTGTCCACCCGGGTTCTTACCTCCTTTTACGATTATACCACCGATCGGGGTACCAGGCCGGCGCGATACGGCCGCTGAAATCACAGCTCCTCCCGGAAGGGCCCCACCCAATAAGCGGATATTGTTACCTGCCACCAGTTCTGTTACCCCGTCTCCATCCAGATCACCGGCATCTGCTGCAATCCCTTTTGAGTTGGAGCGTGAGGTATTTATAATTGTTTTCTGCATAGGCAAGGTGTCCTCCTCTTTTGTATTCAGCTGAATCCGCAGTGAAGAATAAGTCGACTCAACCGTTCCCATCAGGTCCGCACTCTTGGCCATATAATACTGATACCCTTTCTTGCTTAAAAAAGCACCGGAAACCACCACTACATAATCTCCATCCGGTACATGGGCAAAAAAGAAATCACCATTGGTTTCGGTAGTTGTTTTTGCAAGGACCGCTCCATTATGTGCCTCTTTCAAATAAACGTTCAGGCCTGCAATGCCATCACAATCCTGATCCTGTTTACTTTTTTCGTGCAGGGGATTATTGGCTGAATTGCCTTTATCATTATATAATGGGTTACTCTTTACACCTGCGTTCTGACTTTCATTATATATCGGGTTGTTATGGCCGTTTACCATTTCCACATTTTCACCAGCCAGCTCATTACCTGCAAAATAGGGGTTGTTTTGTACGTTGGATAACCGGACTGTTGTGGAACAGGTATCACAGGCATTTCCACTGCCTTCCCGGTAAAACGGCTGGTACTGACGACGGCCCGTGGACATTCCGCTTCCTTTATCTCTTCTGCCGGATGCCATTCCGCTGCCGGTCTCTCTTGAATAGAGAGTAAGCACCGATCCAATACCCGGATTGGGATTGCTCACCACCATACCGGTAGCCGCATAGGAAGCAGCTGCTGCTCCTCCACCGGAACCTCCTGCCAGTTTGGAAACGGTCTTGTTCGTTACAATTCCGGTTGATGTTTCCGAAGCCCAGCTGATTTTTCCGGAGATAATATTTTTTCCCTGTGCCAATGCACCGCCTGCCGCATGCAATCCGGCATTTACTTTTTCTCCAAATGTGGATCCCTGCGTTTGTTTGGGGGTGGTAACATTCATCGAAATGCGGTTAGGCATTCCTGTTGAAAGATTCCGTTGATAAGCCGCTGCATCATTTGGACAGGCAAAAGTCATTTCGCTGGTACTGCCATCCGGATTCGTTACCCGTTGTGTAACAGGTCCGCAATTGGCTCCTGATTCAGTTATTTCAACCTCTTCTGTTATTATTTCTGATGAACGACGTCCGGTAGGCAAACCACTGGCCGCATCTCTTGTACGTCTTCCGGTAGCTAATCCACTGGCCGCATCACGGGTACGTCTTCCAGTGGCTAATCCACTGGCTGCATCACGGGTACGTCTTCCAGTGGCTAATCCACTTGCTGCATCACGCGGTGATTTAATTGTATAACGGATGCTGATACCTGCCATTAAATCGGAAATATTACGGGAAAGCTGTAGTCCTTCGACTCCGCTGTTGCGGCGCAAATCAAAATTCTGCATCTGTGTTTTGGTACACATATAATCTGCCCCAAAGCCAAATGACCAGGTCTCGGATTTATTACTATACTGAATACTCAAACCGGTCTGAAAACCGGGATAGATACTTTTAGTCGTGGCTTCATTGCGGTAAATCGAACGCTGCGCTCCCTTCTGCTGGATATTCACCAGGCCACCGTTATTAATAAACAACCCGCCTTTCGCATGGGCAAACAACTGCACACTCTTGCCCCAACGCAGGGAAGGACCAACCAGCAGGTACATATTCTGCTGCGAAGACTTATTGATCACCAGCAGGTCCTGGGGAATACTATTCCGCTTTAAAAAATCATTGATCAGTGCATCATCGGCCGCCGAACTGCTGAAACCGGAGACCACCCCCAAACCGACATTACCGAAAAAATAATCTCCACCAAACTTCATTCCGGCCCCGCTTCCCCTGAACAACAGAGAATCCGATCCCTTATCCATCGGCGAGTTATACACTGGCGAAAAGAAAATACTCATTCCCCTGGAGTGATAAGTCCGGGCTACATTTTTATTCGTTTCCTGGGAAAACAAAGGGGCAGACAATAAAAGGCTGGCGGCCGCAAAGGCCAAGGCAGTGGCGTTGGTTTTCATTGTATCAAGATTTACAGAGAGTAAGGTAAGGATTAGTTTGGCCAAATGCAAGTAGTGAGTGGTTAGTAGAGAGTAGTGAGTGGGGCGTGATTACGGAAAAGTCTCCCGGGCATGAACAACTAATGAATTGTAATTCTATTAAAACATGATGCTCAGGTGTTTATCAAGACATTTTAAGAAGGGCTGTTGATTTCGAACGAAGTGAGAAATCTTGTATTTCCCTCCCACTGATTTCAACAGCTTGTCATTCCGACGGAGGAGGAAACTTCGCTCAAGGGCGTGAGTGAAAACTCCGACGAAATAGGAAAATTCGCTCATGGGCGGGAGTGAAAAGTCCACCCAGCGAGGAAACTTCGCTCAAGGGCGGGAGTGAAAACTCCGACGAAGCGAGGGACCTTGTATTTTGATTAGCTTAAGATCTTCCCACGGGTAAGATTGTTACAACCTTGTAAGAAGTTTCCTCGCTGCGCTCGGAATGACAGGTCGTTAGGGGGGAGAGAAAAGGAAATACAAGATTTCTCGCTTCGCTCGAAATAGAAGCAACACTACAATCCTTCAGACCATCCCCCTTAGCAAGGGCTGTTGACTACTAACTACCGACTACTAACTACGAACTATTCCTCCAGCCTCTCCGTACACCCAAACTCCTTCTTCAGCTGATCATCATAATGATCTGCCTGCTGGAAGAGTTCGCGGAAAGCGGCCGCGCCGTTCTCGCGGGTCATATCGAGGTCGTAGATGATGCGGCTGAGAACGATATTCTGCTGCACGCAACTGAGTACTACGCCTTTTGTCCGGAAATTTTCCTGTAAGAGGTATTGATAAAGGGGCTTGATCTTCGTTGGATCGGCCGGCATCTGGCAGAGATAAGCATCACCGGCAATAAAAAAATTCTCCGCATTATAAGTGATCTTGATTTTGGCAGAACCTTCTCTTACACTCCAGTGATTCACCCCCTCGCGGGCCAGCCGTACATCCTTGCCCAACTCTTTCAGTATGTCTTCTATAAGCTTGGCCGATCCAACCGGTTCCACTTCTTTCTCGGGTATCTCGGGCAGCTTCACTTCGGTTCCGCAATTGGGACAATACTTGGCCGAATCAATAGTGCTGCTGGTAACCACGGAACCACAACTGAAACAACGGGTGGATGCCTGCCCTTTATTCGGCTGGTATAATTGTAAGGCTTCCCGCAGATAGATCACCGGAAGTGCAAAACCAAGGTTATCTCCGCCACGGATGATAAATGAGTTTACACCTATAATCTCCCCGCTCATATTCACCAGCGGACCGCCACTGTTGCCGGGATTGATAGCCGCATCAATCTGGATAAACTTGAGGCCGTCACGGATCCTGTCCACTTTTGAAATCACACCCTGTGTGGCGGTATAATTCAGGCCAAAAGGATGACCGATGGCTACCACTGCATCCCCATCCTTCATTTGCTCATAGGTCCCCAGCTGCAGTTCGGGCAGTTCAATATGCCGGGGGGCTTCGAGAAAAGCCAGGTCATGTTTACGGTCAGTATACCAAACCCGTGAAAGTGCTTTATCAAACGTCTTTCCGGCAATGGTCACTTCCGCATTCTCCGCCACCACATGGTCATTGGTCACGATCAGGTCAAACTCTTTTACATAAAAGCCTGTACCTGTTCCGGTGGAAGTGGCAATCTGAATAATCGCGTTCTGGTATTTTTCAATAATGAGTTGCGGGTCCATGTGCAGGGATTAAACTTATTTTGGCTCCATATTTAAAAACTCCATCTCATTGGTAAACGTGAGATTGAAATTTACCAGGCTGTCAAAGCGCAGGTTCTGGGTTTTGAAATCCATCAGCGGGTACTTTTCCTTCCAGCTGTTTTGAATGGCATAGATCTTATCAGTGATTGCCTGCTGCCGGAACTGGTTACTGGCTGCATCATAATAAACCGTTGAAAAACCGAGTGCGGAAAAATAATCCGGATAGTTTACCATCATATATAAATGAAACAATTCCGTGATGGCTTTTGGCAGGCTGTATGAATACTGGCAATAGGAGATTCCGTATTCAGTGATCTGGCAGGCGATACCCGGGTAATTATTATCCCGGTACCAGACCATATTCTGGTTGGCTGCATGAATCGAATCACTGATCGTTTTATACGGCTGCGGCGCAACAATCGAAAAGGTATACTTGGAGCGGAACAGGTAACCAATCACTTCTTCTTTTGAAAGCTCGCCGAGTTTCCGGTATTCCTCAGTCATATCCCTGTTCTTTTCCGTAACGGGACGTTCATCTTTCCTGAAATAAATAGTAGTGATTTTTTCCAGCCGGTTCAGCAGTTTACCTTCCGGGGCAATCATATAATCGATCCGGTAGGAAAGGGAAAGCAGGAGATAGGCAATTGCCCCGGAAAACTTATCCGCATCAAGACCATTAATCGTCTCCAGGGTTTCCCTGATCCATTTTTGGAAGAAAGAATACTTAACTTCTTTTTCGGCATCAGACAATGGCGTCACGTGATCGTCGTCAGTATTTTCCAGGCTGGCAAAATCCTGTACCAGCAGGTCATCCTGTTTATCGGCCTTGGTGGAGAGCTCTTTCAGGCCGTAATACAGTTTACTCGGACTGGCCGTGAATGCTTCGCTGTCAAAACGCATGCAAAGCCGGTCGGTATCCATCGCATAACGGCTGTAATAAAGGGTGAAATTCATCTCCAAAAGGCGGCGCATCACCGGAATGGAGGGTTGGGGCATCCGGGCGAGGGTCACTTCGGCGTTTACTACGGTCCCGTTGAAACTGCCACGGACGATTTTGGAGCCCTGACTGAGTTCAAAGCGGCCCTCTGTCCCGTTACGCTCATAGACCACATTTCCGGCCATGTCATCCCGCAGGTAATCAAAAAAGGCATCCAGGCTTTCGGGGTATTTCTTCTCTTTAAACAGGTTGTCCGCGTCAGTCCAGCGGTTTACCTTGGCCGGCGGCTTGTTATTATCCGAATAACGGCCAAAAACGACCCCAGGTTCCTGTGTTTCCACAGGCTTTTTCTTTCCCCAGCCAAATAGTTTATCAAACATTGGTGAATTTTGGATCAGGCAATATTAAAACAAGATAGGGTAAGACGGCCAGATTGTCAATGAAATCCGGGATGAAAACAAGTATTCCACAGTGGCGGTGAATTGATTGCCGTATGTTAAAAATCAGTAGTTTCGCCCCATTCAATTCATATTATGAAATTCATAGCCTCTTCTTCATCCCTGCTGAAACAATTGCAGCATATTTCCGGTGTGATCAATTCCAACACCGTATTGCCGATCCTGGAAGATTTCCTCTTTGAAGTGGAAAAAAACAGGCTGACCGTAGTGGCCACCGACCTGGAGACCGTGATGCGTGTTCAATTGGAAATTGAAGCCAAAGACAGTGGTAAAGTGTGTATTCCGGCCAAAATCCTGATGGATTCGCTGAAAAACATCCCCGATCAGCCCCTGACGTTCAATATTGACAAGAATTTTGCCATTGAAATCACCAGTGATAATGGTAAGTACAAGGTAATGGGTGAAAATCCGGACAATTTCCCGAAAGAACCCACGGCTGACGACACAACTTCTTTTACCATGATGGCTTCGGCCCTGGTTACGGCGATCAATAAGACCCTTTTTGCCACGAGCAACGATGACCTGCGTCCAGCCATGACCGGTGTGTTCTTTGAACTGGATAAAAAAGGCCTGCAGTGTGTGGCTACCGATGCTCACCGCCTGGTACGGTATAAAAGATCCGATGTAAAATGTCCAAAAACGGACTCTTTCATCGCTCCCCGCAAGCCGCTGAATCTATTAAAAGCCGCGATTCCGTCCACAGATGAAGAAATCACGGTGAGCTATAACAGCAATCATCTTTTTGTGAAGCACGGCACGACCCAGATGAGCTGCCGCCTGATCGATGCACGCTTCCCCGACTATAAAGTGGTGATACCGGCCGACAATCCCTATCGCCTGACCGTCACCAAGAGCGATTTCCAGAGTGCGCTCCGTCGTGTTAGTGTATTCAGTAATAAGAGCACCAATCAGGTAGCCCTGAGTATCAGCGGCAGTGAACTGCAACTGGCTGCCCAGGATGTGGATTTCAGTTTTGAAGGTAATGAGCGGATGAAATGTCAGTACAATGGCGAGGACCTGATGATTGCCTTCAATGCCAAGTTCCTGATTGAAATGCTCAACGCCACCGATAGCGAAGAAGTGAATATGGAATTGTCCACGCCCACCAAGGCCGGTCTGATCAAACCTACCGACCAGGATGAGAACGAGGATTTGCTGATGCTGGTGATGCCGCTTATGTTGAATCAATAGTAGCGTCTAAACTGAATATTGATCATTGAGTTACTAAGAAAGAAAATGTTCAATATTCAATGCTCAATTTTCAATTTACATTGAATACCCATTGCGGGTTATACCTGGCTTTGAAAGTCTCTCTTGAAAAAGGGGGGCTTTTTTTTGTTAGTGTCACTTTTCGATACGTCCCGGCTGATTTTTATCTTCTGCCTTGTAATTAATCTTTTGCGGGACTACTCCCCGCATGAGGGGAGGCAGGATGACAACATGATTCCTGCTTCGCCACCCTTCGATACGACGCATGATCTTTTTGCGCCTGCCCTGTAGAGCTACTTTAGCGTCTACTCAGGATGACACGATCATTTCGCTCCGAATGATGAATAACAGGGAAAGTCTATTTGTATAAAAATCGACGAAAGTTAATTATATCAATTTTTTGCCTATAGTTGGGGTTGAAAAGACCGACTATGGAAAACGAATTTTCATCTTATGTATATATATTAGCCTGTTCGGACAATTCGTATTATACGGGAGTTACCAATGATATTGAACGACGTTTATATGAACATGATGCCGGGCTCGATAAGGAATCATATACTTATATCAGAAGGCCACTGGAGTTAAAGTATCTTGAACAATTTGATGATATCAACAAAGCAATTGAAAGGGAGAAGCAAATAAAGAAATGGTCAAGAAAAAAGAAAGAGGCTTTGTTTGAAGAGAACTATTGTTTACTAAAAGTTCTTTCTAAAAAAATCAGAAAATCCGCAATAAAGAAATCTCCTATTAAATAGTGTAACTACTGCCAGTCGGCGAGGGGAGCCAAACGCCCGTGTCATCCTGAGTAGTCCCGCAAACAAAGCTTACAGGGCAACAGACAACATACACTCGGGACGTATCGAAGGGTGCCCTTCGATAAACTCAAGGTGACAATAGTCCTTGTCATACTGAGCTTGCCGAAGTATTATCTTTGCCCCATGTACAAAAAATCCCTCACCAAAGAACAAGCCCTGCAAAAGCTGAAGCACTATTGTGCTTACCAGGAGCGGGCGCATAGTGAGGTGAAGGAGAAATTGTATGACCTGGGGGTGTGGAAGAAGGATCATGATGAGATCATCTCCACGTTGATTGAAGAGAATTACCTGAATGAAGAGCGGTTTGCGATTGCTTTTGCCGGGGGCAAGTGGCGGGTGAAGCATTGGGGCCGGGTGAAGATCAAGTACGAACTGAAGCAGAAGCAGGTGAGTGAGTATTGTATTAAGAAAGCGATGAAGCAGATTGATGAGGACGAATACATAGCCGTATTACAGAAAATGGCCGATGAACGGTATGCTTCTTTAAAATCAGATCAGTATATGGTGCGGAAGAAGAAGACGATGGATTTCCTGATGGCGAGAGGTTTTGAGATGGACCTTATACGGAAGGCGGTGGAAGACAAATCCTGATTATTCAATTACCAGCTTCCATTTTTCCCCGATGACATATTTCTTACTTCTTGTCCCGATAAATAGTGATGGACCTGCAATGCCAACCATTAACCCTTCAAACAGCAACCAGTTCCGTACACCGGCACGGCCTTTCGTGATGGCTGCCACCGGCAGTAGCGGCACGGCCAGTACCGTACCTCCCAGGAGGTAAGCAGAGATCAGCATCCAGCCCCGTTTATTGATCCAGGGTTTTTTGACGATGAGAATATCCTTCAGCAAAATCTCCATGGTATCCCGGGCATATAAGGGAAGCTTTTTTAATTTAAGTCCTTCTTTGTGCCGGTTGCTAACACGCACTTTTTTCGTATAAAAACTGTCCTTCCCGGTTTTATAATAACGGCTCAATCGGATTGATGAATCAGTTGTTGAAAGGATGGAGCCGTTATAACTCCCTTTAGCCGTTATAAAATAAACATCCCATTCATTTTTCAGGACGATTTTTTTTGAAGGGCGGTGCTGGTTCACCAATACGACAGCTGACTGTGCAATGATATCTGCAGCAGTGAAGAAATATAGCAGGAAAAGTATAAATATATTGCGGTACATATCAGCTTTGCATTTGAATAGATACGAGCGCGCCCTCTCCTTTTTTACTTTCAATATGGAGTTTTGCATCCATGGTCTTCAACAGGTCTTTAATGATCAGGTAGCCCAATCCATGCCCCTTCTTATTATCTACGTTGGCGGAAGTGATCACCACTTCCTCGGCCATCAGGCGCTGGATCTGCTCGGGACTCATGCCGATGCCTTCGTCTTTAACGGAGACGGTGATATGGCCGTTTTCTTTTACGGCCGATACCAGAATGGCTCCTTTCTCGGTAAAGTGAATGGCATTGGTGAGCAGGTTATAGATGAGGATCTTCAGGGGTTCGTAGTATTGATGGATCTCGAGGCCGGGCTCCACATTATTCAGGATGATCAGTTTTTTCTGGCGAGCCAGGGATTGCAATAAACCCAGCAACTGCGCTACCATCTCATGCAGGTTGAAGTTTTCCTTAACAAGTCGACGGTTTTCATTCTGGTACTTGATCCAGTTGAGGATATTGGTGGAGAGCAGTTGTAATTCCTGTGAAGTATTGGTGATCTCTTTCAGGGTTTCCACCTGCAGCTCCTCACTCATCAGTTTGCGTTTCTCGATCAGGTTCTTACCGGCCACGTTGAGGAATTTCAGCGGCGTTACGATATCATGACTGATAATGGAGATAAGACGGGTTTTGATGCTGTTGTTTTTTTCGAGTACCTCATTCTGCTCCTGGAGTTCTTTGGTTTTTTCAGCCACCTGTTGTTCCAGTTTCCGCTGTCGGATCTCATATTGCCGGGTGCGGAAACGGAAATAAAGCGTGATAACTCCCAGTACAGCCAGTATACTCAGCAGGTAGAACCACCATTGCTGGTACCAGGGTGTGCTGATCGTAAAACGGATCTCTTTAAAGGAATAGTTAATAACACCGAAACCATTCATTTTACGTACCACCAACGTGTAATTGCCGGGCTGCAGGTTACTGAATTTGATATAGGCCCCGTTGTTCACATCCACGGGTATCCATTCATTACGACCATTGAGCTGGTAATCGAGGTACACATTTTCCTTATTACACCAGGCAGCAAAACCGATTTTGATCGTTATATCTTTTGCTTTCGGCGACAGAGGAATGAACTCCAGGGAGTCAGGATTGATCTTCTGGTTGCCGGCCACAAATTCATCCACATATACTTTTCCTTCGGGTAGCAGGGGCATTGCTTTTTCCGTATTGACCCAGAGTAATCCATCCATGGTGGGAAAGGAAATGGTCTTGTTCAGCAGTTGAATGGCACATGGAGCACATCCCCCGTTCATTTCGGTGATATCCATGCCATCATTTTTCCCGTAATAATGATAATAGACCTGCGATCGGTTATTTTCAAAGGCATCGATCAGGTCATCAAGTTGTGCTTTAAATAAACCCCGGTTGGTGCTCATCCAGCAGAAGCCGGCCGTATCGGCTACAAAACAATGGGTATACAGGAGAAAATTATTTTTATCAATGGGCATGGATTTCAACCGGCCATTTTTCCAGATATAGAATCCTTTACCATAACTGCCAATGAAAATATAGTCCTTGTATTTCCATAAACTGCGGATACAATACCCGGGCATCCGGATCAATGTATCTGTGCTGCGGTTCTTCACGTTGAAAAGGATCAGTCCGTCACAGGAAGCCACGCCCAATACGCCCGGTGAAAATTCCTGCATAGCATAGGGAGCGGACTGGTTGTCCCGGATACCTGCAGCCTGGAAAAGCAACCGGAGGCTGTCATTTTCCAGTAAGCCCAATCCCTTATTAGTAACCAGGTAAAACTGTCCATCCATAAAAGCCATGGCAAAACTTTCCTGTATCGGAGGGATCTTGGAATACACGGTTGTTTCACCTGTTTTATAATTGTAAAGGTGGAGCATGGTGGTACCCCGGTTGGCTGCATTGGCTTGTGCAAACCAGAGTGAATCACCATGCCGGTAAACCGTAAAATTGAATTTACCCTTGATCGGTAGTGAGGCTGGTGCCGGTCCATCTCCGATAATATGTCCTTCATTGGTGAGTACATTCCCACCCGGTAATTCCACCTGGGAGTAATAGGCATTCCGTTCCCGCATATCAATATTCTTCTTCTTTACCGAACTCACGCGGTTTTCATTGATGATGATGATACCTTTTGAGTCGGTACCGAGAAAAAGCAGTTTATTCTTTTTGCTGTATTGAGCAAACCGGATAAAGGAATAAGAGGGGATGACCGGGCTGATCAGTTCCATAACTAATGATCCTTTCTCATCGTTCAGCAGCCAGGCATTGCTGCCGGAGAATGCGATCGGGTTCTCCATTCCATTATCCCAATACAACCAGAAATCGCGTCCGGGCTGGAATTCCTTTCCGTTGGCAACCAGGCTGACCGGTTCAAATGAAGCGAATCCCTTCGCTGCTTTCCAGCATTTTTTGTTTTCATCCAAAAAAAATACCTGGTTGCCGACCATGAATTCACGTATGAATTTCTTTTCGAGTTGTAATCGATGAAAAACGGTATCGTCAGCCGGGCTGTAATAATAATTACGCTGGTTATCCACTACCAGCAGGGAAGAATCTGAAGTGTGGAAGACCCGGTCCCAGGGCGAATTGGCAGTTTCGAGTATAAAGGCGAGTGTCTTTTTTTGTGAACGGCTGCCCAGGCAGTTCAGGTAAAAACGTTTTTTAAAACCAACCACGTCACGCGTCTCGGGTAAAGGAAGGTATTGCAGTTTACTCGTGTTTACCTGGACAATATTTCCATTTACATCCGCGGCAAAAATGGCACCCGCATTACTTTTGACCACATAAGCCATTCGTTCATGCGACAGACCGGGTGTGTTTTCTTTAGTGAAGTTGGTAAAGTCGAGACCATTGTAACGTGACATGCCTGCCTCTGTGGCAATCCAGAGAAAACCGTGCTCCTCATCCCATTGCATACTCTTGATGCCGTTGGAAGGAAGCCCGTTATCTGTAGTATATTGCTGAATATGATAATCCGATTCCGTTTGTGCCTGACTGGACAGAAAACAGAAGTTTGAAAACAGGAACAGGATGTAACGGGTAAGCCTCATAGATTTCCCCGACAAGTTAGGATATCCCGCTTAATAATTCACGTTGTAGAGGGTGGCGAGTTCAATCAGTTCTTTGATATTTCCGGCATTGGTTTTTTCATAGATCCGGGTCTTGATGGTGGACACCGTATTCATCTTGAGGTTCAGGTTTTCTGAAATCTCTTTGGTGCCAATGCCTTTCAGGACATAATGCAGGATCTCGAGTTCACGGGGGGCCAGGGTTTTGAAGGGATTGTCCTGGTGGTGGATATCCGTACGTTTATGCGGGGTTTCGTTATGAATGAATTTCTGCAGGGTCTGGATCATCTCCTCTTCTCCCACCGCTTTCGACATATAATAATTGATTCCGTATTGTTTTACTGCTTCGCCATAGATCTCGGCCGGCTGCATGGAAAAGACCAGGATATTCAGGTCAGGATAAACCCGGCGGATATTCGGGATTACTTCAAGCGTATTGCCGTCGGAAAGAATGATATCCAGAATCAGGTGGGTGTATTTATTTTTTACCAGTTCCTTCATCAGTTCATTGCAGGTGGCCACTTCGTCTATATCGGTAAAACCCAGTGTCAGCTGGACATGCAGCTTCAGTCCTTTGCGGATCATGCTGTGATCATCGGCGATGAGAATTTTTGGCTGCATTACAGGATTCAGTTTTACGGCGGGCAATTCGTTAGTCAGTACGTTCATTAAGGCTCTAATTTCCATCTTTTCTTTTGGCTTTTTGTAGAATTAATTCTATACATCTACCGGATCAGGCTGACGGTTCCTTTCAGGATTTGCCGCCTATTATCTTTTAACTCAATTAAGTATATATACACACCCGTGGGCTGCAACTGGCCACGAAACCGTCCGTCCCAGGGCTTGCGGGTATAATCGCTGCTTTCATACAGCAGCTGTCCGGACCGGTTAAACACCGCCATCCGGGCGCCGGGATACAATACCAGTCCGGGAATGGTCCAGGTGTCATTTTTTCCGTCGCCATTGGGGGTGAAACCGCCTGGGATAAACAAACCGGCTACGGCAGTCACCATTACTTCATCTTTTGCGGTACATCCACTGCCTGTTTCAATCACCGCTAAGGAGTAGGTTGTGCTGAATACCGGGGTACTTACCGGATTCAGTACCGAAGCTGAACTAAGATAAGTGGATGGCATCCAGGTATATTGGTAATTACCTGCCGGGGTAACGGCTGCCGGCAGCGTTACTGCTGTTCCGGCACGGATAACCGTATCGGGACCGGCATTTACAACCGGGGTCGGGTTGATGGTAATATTTTGTAGGGCAGGAGTGGATAAACAACCAGCCGCATTGGTGGTGATCAGTCTGACCGCATAACTGCCGGCCGTTGCATAGTGATGTGTAAAAGGGGGAATGCCTGTGCTGCTGCCATTGCCCAGGTCCCAGTTCCACTGACTGATTCCACCCAGGGTGGAACGGATGGTCAGTTCTTTTTCAGTACAGAAAGGAGCCCCGCTGATGCTAAAGTCAGCGACCGGGTTGGTATGTATCGTGATGATCTTGCTGGTATCACCGATACAGCCATTGCTGCTGATCAGCCGGTATTGAACGGACTGATCACCGGCGGTGGTAAATTGTTTGGAGGTGTTTTGTGTAATGGCGGTTGTATTATCTGCAAAACGCCATGAGTAATTGCTGATCGTAAAGCCATTCGTATTGGAAGTACCGGTAAATACAATGGCATCAGCGAGACAGGCCGGATCAGCTATAGTAAAATCAGGTTTGGGTCCTTCTTTGACGATGAGTCGGATGCTGGTAAACTCCGTTTGATTACAGGCATCAATTTCAGGAGCGGAATAATCTACCGGGATATCATAGCTGCCGGTGCGGGCCAGGGTGAAATCCTGTTGCAGGGTATAGTGATAATATTTTCTTCCGTTAAGGATGGATGAATCCACCGGTACCGGGTTGATTTGTATGGAATCGGTATTTGGATTTAATCCGGTTACCTGACTTAAGCGCCAGTGAATACGCGTGGCTTTATAAGCCAGTTGCAGGGAGAGACGGAAAGGAGAATTCGGACAGGTCATGGTATCCGCCAATCCGGAGGTATTGAACACATTCAGGTAACCTGACCGGCTATTGAGGTCATTTACCAGGGTGCCCATATTGTAGCCATAACTTTCGAAATAGCCGGCACCATATACCGACGCAATAAAGGAGGAATCACTGCTGATACTATGTTGTACCGGGGCACCTAAGAAACGACGCACTACTACTGCATAGTCCGGCCTGGCCGGATGTGTAAAATATTCTGCAGCATCAGGTGCTGTGCCATCAATCCGCAAAGAAGCCAGCCCGGTTTGCGGAATCATGATATTAATAAATGTGATATCAATGGCTTCCTTTCGGGTGGCGTAGAATCGGGCTGATTTCACCCCTTGTTCAATGGGACTCAGGAAAAGCATTTCAGGATCACCGAGTGGCGGATCGATGATGCCGGTACATTCATTGATGGATACGGCGTATTGGGCCACGAGTATGGGTGCATCGGCTTCGATATAATCCCCGCTGTCGCTGGTGAATTCGTAGTAAAAATTATTGATCAGTCCGGTTAATGGAATACCATTTCGTTTTACTACTGTACCCGGGTTACGTACCGCCACCCGGTAATAGTTCATGAAAGGACCGGTGATATCGCCATTTGGATTCATGACGGTATGATAAGAGAGGTAACGCGTACCCCAGGCGTTTGCGGGAAAAATCTGTTGCTGCATCACTTCGCCTCCATTTCCTTGTGAACAGATGATATTGCGGCTGCTGCCGGAGAATACCGCTACAGGATGACAGTTACCATCGGCACCGGGTACAGACACCATTTTACTGCCGCTCATATCCTTGCCGGTATAGGTCCCGGTTGTTTTACCAAAGACAGTATAGATTTCACCCTTGTTCAAATTGACGGTATAGGTTTGATCCGGCAACCAGCCCCCAACGGTGGAGTCGGAAGGCGTGATTAGTAAGCGCGTATTATTTTCAGCGGCCACCACAAAAAACCAGGAGTAACTATCCGGATAATTGGAGAGCTGGGTGAAGTTGAGGGAGTAATACGTGTAACCGTATGTTTCCACGGGCATGAGCATCGTGGCACCGGAGGATACATTTCCCTGTTGGTGGGCATAGACCACAATGGGGGTATCACTGACGATATGAATGCCTTTGGTTGACAATCCTTCATTCAGGATGCGGGCATCTTCGGGACCGGTTTTGGGAATGATGACTGTGGCGTCAACTGTATTCGCCGGAACAGATAAGGTCTGACTCCACGAAGTGCCATTAACACTTATTGTAACATTGGCCGGCGCTTCAGCACTCAGGTAGAGCACCATGTTTTGGGAATTGCCTCCCTGGGTAAATAAGACATTGTGTCCGTAACCCAGCCAGAACTCTTTTCCTTTATTTGATTTTTGCGGTTGTGCGTGGGTGTTGAAACAAAGGAAGAAGATCCCTGTAAGCAAAAGACAATATCGGAGTACAGAGAACATGCGTAAAAATAGGTTGACGCTGCATTAGCGGATAATGCTCACGGTTCCTTTCAGCACGCGGTTGGCGGCATCATTTAACCGGATCATATATACATAGACCGCCATGGGCTGTTTTGCTCCTTTTAATGTACCATCCCAGGGACTGGTTGTATAGCCTTTCTGATTAAAGATAACTTGTCCTGCCCGGTTAAATACAGTTACAACCGCATCCGGATAAAGGGCGAGTCCCGGAATCTGCCAGGTATCATTTTTACCATCTCCATTGGGCGTGAAGGCCGAAGGAATATATAAACCGGTAATGGGACTGATGATCACGACATCGGTGCCGGAACAGTTGGTTACTTTATCAAAAGCCTGAATGATATACGTGGTACTGTTATCCGGTGTGGAAACAGGATTCAGGATATTGTCAGCATCGAGATAAATGGAAGGTGTCCAGAGAAATGAATAATTCCCGGGATTGGTGATAGCCGCATCAATCGTGGTCGATGATCCCGCATTGATCATTTTATCTGGCCCTGCATTGATGGCCGGAATCGGGTTGATGGTGATGGATTGACTCACCGGGACAGATTTACATCCTTCCGGATTGGAGAGGAAGAGTCGAATGTCGTAAGTGCCTGCTGTAGCAAACTGATGTGTAAACGGCGGAGTGGCATTGGTTGTCGTGGCACCCAGGCTCCAGTTCCAGAAATGCGAACCGGTTACGGTGGAAGTCAGCGTGATCGGTTTCTTTTCACAAAGTGTATCGCCAATGATACTGAAGGAAGCCACCGGGTTGGCAATAATCACCGGCAGGTTCATGAAGGCCGTATCGCTGGCGCAACCAGCCGCGTAACTGACCCAATGTTTCACCACAATACCGGTGGCGGCGTTGGTATAAGCATGGGTGATGCTGTTCGATACGGAGGAGTTACCTGTCTGGTTATCTCCGAAATTCCAGTACCAGGTGGGGGGATTAGATCCACCGGTGGGTACGGAAGAAGTAAAACTGAATAAACTATCTGCACATGGTTTTCCTGAAACAGTAAAAGTGGCGGGTGGTTTGCTGCTCACGTTCACGGTAAAGCGGAAGGTGTCGCTGGCGCAGGTATTCGTGCCCGTTACTACCAGGGTCACATTAAAATTACCCGTGCTGGTATAGGTATGAAAGAAAGGCACATTGTTGGTACGAATCTCTGAGCGTGTATCGCCAAAGTTCCAGCTCCAGCTGCTGATGGCGGCTGCTGGTGTGGAGGCATCGATGAAACGGATCGAGTCACCGAGACAGACATTACCGCCGGTGGTAAAGCTGGCCGTTGGTCTTGGTAAGACTGTTACGGGGATACGGGTGGTATCACTCTTACAACCGTTGGAGGATGTTGTGATCAGGTAAATGGTATAGTTGCCCGCTGTATTATATTGATGGTAGAAAGGCGTATTGTTAGTACGCGTGCTGTTGTTGCCATCGCCAAAATCCCAGTACCAGCTGCTGATGGTACCGACAGGAACCGTGGAGGCATCGGTAATGCGGACGGAGTCTTTGGTACAGATATTACCACTGATGCTGAATGCAGCGGTCGGGTTTTCCAGAATGGTTACTGTTTTGGTTGTATCACCGGCGCATCCATTATCGGCCAGGATGCGGTAGCGCACATCATAGTTACCCGGTGCGGGATAAAGCTTGCTGGCATTCACCGCATTGACCGTGGTGTTATCATGAAAGAACCAGGTGTAGTTATTGATATTAAATGTACCGGGTATCGAGGTACCGGTAAAAGGAATCGTGTTAATCAGGCAGGAGGGTGAGGGGAAAGTGAAATCTGCCTTGGGGCCGGGGCGAACTACCACTTTTACCTGGGCATTTTCGGTCTGGTTGCAGTTTTCGATCACGTTAGCCGAATAAGAAACAGGAATATAATAGGTACCTGAATTGGCAAAGGAAAAATCCTGCTGTAAAGTATATACATAGTAATTCCTGCCGTTCAATAGTTCAGTGCGTACAGGAACCGGGTTTACAATAATTGAATCTGTGCCCGGGGTCAATCCGGGTACCTGGCTGAGTTTCCAGTGAATGCGGGTGGCTGGATAGCCTACCTTAACAAAAAGCCGTACAGGAGTTTTAGGACAGGTAAATGAGTCTGTAGTTGTACTGCTGAATGTATTTTTTATTTCGCTGTAATAATTCAGGTTATTTATAAAGGTTCCTACATTGTAGCCATAGCTTTCAAAGTAACCAATCCCATACATCGTACCGGTAAAGATGGAATCACAGGTGAGCCGGTGTTGGGCAGCGGCGCCGGCTATCCGGGCTACAGCCACTGAATAACCGGGATGATTCGGATGTGTGCGGGTATTCAGCGGAGCAAATGGCAGATTGTCCAGCCGGAGGGAACTCAGTCCGGCGGTAGGAACGATCACATGTACATAGTTATAATCAATGGTACTCTTGCGGGTGGCATAGAAGAGTACATCTTTACGTCCTTGTTCAAGCGGACTCAGGTAAAACATTTCCGGATCGCCATAGGCGGTCTGACTCGAACCATAGCACCGGTTACCACCCGGTGTGTACTGGGCCATCAGGATCGGTTTGTCTGATTCTATAAAATCGCCGCCGAGACTATCGAGGAATTCGTAGTAAAAGTTATTGATCAAGCCGGTAAGTACGGTGCCATTTCTTTTTACCACGGTGGCAGGATCTTCCACAGCGATGCGGTAAAAATTCTTAAAGGGAGCATTGATATCGGTATTGGTATTATTCAGCATGTGGTAGGTAAGGTAGCGGGTACCCCATGCCTGGGTAGGAAATACCTGTTGTTGCATGACTTCACCGCCATCGCCACGGCATAAGCGGATTCCACTGCTGCCGGAGAACATGGCCACCGGATGACAGACCCCATCAGCACCAGGTACTGAGACCACTTTACTGCCCGTAAGGTCTTTGCTGGCTGCCCATAACTGGTTACCCGAACTAAGTTTACCCATCACGTTATAGATCTCTCCTTTCATCAGGTTCACCATATAGGTTTGGGTGCTGAGCCAGCCATTTCGGGTGGTATCAGAAGGCGTGATTAATATCCGGGTATTATCTTCTGAGGCAATAACATAAAACCAGGAATACCAGGCAGGTCCGTTTTGAGTAGTAGTGGAAGTACTGGTGGGCGGACTGAAACCGGAAGTCGATTGGGAGTAGTTCAGTGAATAATATTTATAACCATAGGTTTCCACCGGCATCAGCATGGTGGCGGCGGAAGTCATGGTATTATAAGAGTGCGCATAAACAACAATGTCCACATCGCTTACAATATGCACCGCTTTATTCAATAAACCTTCGTTGAAGATACGGGCATCATCGGCGCCGGTTTTTGGAATAAAGATGTTTGCATTCACACTGTTAGCCGGAATGTTTACAGTTTGACTCCATCCGGTATTGGTCACTGAAACAGTAACCGTGGCGGCTGCTTCAGTACTCAGGTAAAGTACCAGTTCCTGTGTATTAAAGGGAGGGCCTTCAGCATCGAAAGTCCAGTGGTAACCATAGCTCAGCCAGAACTCTTTCCCCTTGTTTGATTTGTCCTGGGCATGCAAAACCGATCCGCAGAGCAGTAGAAACAGTGCACTTACAAATGTTAGTGGTTTTCGCATTCTTTTATCAGTATTCAATATTCCATCAAATTGGCTGCTATAACAGTAGAATTAATTCTACAAACAATAATCAGTAAGGGGAGTAACCTTGTCGCTCATTTCATTTCCACCAAAACAAAAAATAACCAAAATGAAGAAGAGCTGCTTTGGGAAAGTACTGCGTTACCTGCCGGTAATCCTGTTTTTCCTTTCTTCCCTTCTGGCCAGTGGTCAGCAGAGTTTTTATGATGTCAGGAACTGGCGTTATTCCAATCCGAGACAATTCGGTTTTACCGTGATTGATATTGATTTTGTAAATGATACCCGTGGGGTGGCTGTTGGAGCCAATGGCGGTATTGCTTACACTAATGATGGTGGTACCACCTGGAATTATGCAAATTTCTCATTTATTAACAGTACGGGTCTTCAGGCATCTACCACATTTAACGATGTGCATTTTGCATCTGCTAATGTAGTGTATGCGGTAGGTTCTGCCGGAGCCATGGCCAAATCCACGGATGGTGGGGCTACCTGGAGTTTTGTCAATACCACTTTTTACCATACAAACCGTAATATCAACGCGGTATGGTTCCTGGATGAGAATAAGGGCTATATCGGTGGCCAGTGGAATGCGGTTGATTCTATTCCCCGTTTATATGTAACGAATAATGGCGGTGCTACCTGGGATTCACTGGTATCGCCTATTGGTGGAAAATCTGTTTATGGGTATGTAAATAATACCACTTACGCACCGATTGTAGCAGATATTATCCCAAAAGCAAAAGAAATTACCCGAATTGAATTCCTGAATGCCACCACCGGATATATCACCGGGACAACGGCCAGTGGCGGTGGTAATTATTTTTCCCGTCATCCATCTGTTAATACTACCACCTGTTTACCCAACAACTCCACCACTACCTCCAATGCAGGGGATGCCAGTCTGGTGTGGAAATTTTCCAATGGTACGCTGACCGACTATTCAATCAGTAAGGAACGTTTAGGTTATAATGGTATTTATAATACAGCCCCTAACTGTTCTTATCGTTTTGCTTCTAATACGATTCATACCCAGACTTACAGGGCCATGAATATTATAAATGATTCCACGTTGCTGATCGCGTCTTTTAATAATAATATTGTGATTCGCATTAACACGGGTAAGAATGACAGCACTTTAAATATCAATGTGCCAGGTGTGTATGAAAAAGGAAGATATACCCTGCTCAATGCGCCAACACCTCCTACAAATAACTCAAATGTGCTGGGAGCGCCGATCCCTGCTAACCCGATATTTGGGTTATCCAATCCCACCAATATCCTGCGTGCGTCAAACGGTAAATTATTCACCCCGGTACAATCACCGGCACTGAACCCGGTTAACCGGATGTTTACGTCTACTAATGATGGGGTTACCTGGGTGGAAGAGCGTTGGTTACCTACCGGCCGTAATTACAGTCAGTATGGTGGTCAGGCTATTGACATCCTTCCTTCCGGAAAATTTGTAGTTGCCGGACAGAATGGAGTGGTTTCCGATTCAATTCCCGGTGGCAGCTGGAACAGTAATTATGTAGCCGATGCAGTAGGTTCCTTTAATAAAATTGACTTTGCCGATTGTAATAACGGGATGGCCGCTGGTTCTGCCTTTATTGCCACGACCAGTGATGCCGGTAAAACATGGACAGAAGTAAGACGTTCCGATTTTGCTGCCCTGAATATTTCTATTAATTCCGGTAAATATGTTCCCGGCAATCCAAGCACGGCCTATTTTGCCACCAGTACCGGTACGATTTATAAATCCACTAATATAAATACACCTGCTGCAGTTATGGATCCTATGTACGCTGATCCGCTGGACCAGGCATGGGATGTGGCAACCGTTGGAAATGATAGTGTTTGGGCCTGCGGATATACAGGGTTCTCTGTACCTACCGCCAACCGTGTTCCGAAAATTTATCGTTCTTACGATGCCGGACTTACCTGGTCGGTTTATACTAATTTTGGCAAAGGATCATTATTCCAGAATTTCCGTCATATTGAATTCCCTAACCATACCACTGGTTATGTAGCTGGTACAAGAGATACCATCTGGAAAACCACCGATGCTGGTGCAACCTGGAATAAACTCCCGCTTCCTTTCCCCGGAGTTACCCCGCAGATTACCTATAATGACATGTTTGCCCTGGATGCCAATACCGTATTCCTGGTAGGAAACGGATTCCCCCGCAAAGTGGTAATCCGTACCACTGATGGTGGCGCCACCTGGCAGGATATCACCGGTAATGCACTGGCCATTTTCCCGGTAGGCAATTTTAACTCCGTGGTGTTTCATGATGTCAATAACGGATATATCGGCTGTGCCGGTGGATTCCTGGTTACTAATGACGGTGGAACCACCTGGAGAATTGATTTGCCTGCAAGCGGATCCAACCACATCAGCATGGCATTTGCTCCCAAAACTGTTCCTGCCGGAATCGCATTTGAAAACAGGAAGCTGTTTACGGTTACCGCGTTCAGCAATAATATTCTTGAGTATGGTGATAAAGCGAATGTAGATGTGAATGCTACGGAGACTGTGGTAAATGCTTCCTGTACCAATATCAACGGAGGAAGTATAACAGTCACTACTACCGGCGGTCTCGCCCCCTACACGTATAGTATTGATGGTGGTGCATTCCAGAGCTCCAATGTCTTTACCGGACTTACACAGGGAGTAAAAACAATCACGATCAGAGATGCTTTCTGTGGCACACTGACTAAAACCGTAACGGTTGGTTTCAATGATAACCTGACCCTGAGCAGTACGCCGGCTGTGGATACTCTGGTTTGTAGCGGGGCACCGGTTCCGATGCTGGCCGCTACAAACGGCAGCGGCGCCTCCTTTACCTGGTCACCTGCAAGCGGATTAAGTGCGGCAACTATTGCCAACCCGGTTGCTACTGTAAACAGTAATACCACGTATACCGTTACAGCTTTACTGAACGGATGTACACGGAATAAAACAGTCGTGATCCGCACCAAGCCCAATCCGATTGTCAGTGCCGGACCTGATAAAACCATTGTAGAAGGCGATTCGCATACATTTGAAGGAACAGGTCCTGCCGGAACGCAGCTGATTACCTGGACACCTTCTGCCGGCATGACCGGAGCAAATACATACACGCCTTCTGTAAGACCTAATGGAACCACTACGTATACCATGACGGTTCGTGATAATGCCAGTTGTACCTCTTCTGATAATGTAGTGGTAACCGTACTGCCTTATTGCCTGAAAGTAATGGATGCCTTTACCCCGAATGGTGATGGTCAGAATGATACCTGGGTGGTGACCAATAATGGTGGTGCCTGTACCAAACAGGTTTATGTAACTGTATTCAACCGCTATGGTAATATCGTGTACAAGGATGACAACTATGCCAATAAATGGGATGGTCGTTATGATGGAAAGCCGGTAGCCGATGGTACGTACTACTATGTAATTACCTATCGCCTGATCAACGGAGCTTCTGTAACGGTAAAAGGGGATGTAACCATTTTAAGATAATCAACCACAAAAAGCAACA
>DAORKK010000024.1:0-30677 GCA_035439525.1 Chitinophagaceae bacterium | reverse complement strand
CCGGCAATCATAGATGCTTTATTGGCAATACTGATCAGCGGGAATACAAATACCAGCAGCAGGATCACCGATATGGAAGCAAATTGTTGTCGTTTAATACGGTCTGGCATATGGCACAAAAAAAGGGAATAACTTCTTTTCTGAACCTGAATGTAGTAAAGAAGTTATTCCCGTCAAAAACGGAATTATGTGTAGAGGAATTAATCCTCTTTTATATGCAGATGATGATCGGGATCTTCGTAGATATCATACTCCCCGGTAAGGGCATAATAGCCGAATACCAGTAACCCCCCCACAATAATCGGGGTGAGAATAAAGGCATAGATGATCGCCGGGATCCGGTCCTCGGGTTTCGGACTTTCAAATTTCGGGATAGCCTGGGATACTATCAGGTAATAACCGGCTACCAGGGCCAGGGCAATCCATACAAGGCCCATATATTTTCTGATCTGATTCATGTTATTGTTATTTAAATATAATTAAAGTTATTAGTCTTCCGTGCGGTTATCCTCCCCGTTAATATACAGTACGCCTATTATCAGGGATACCGCACCCAGGATAATGGGGTACCAGAGTCCTTCCAGGTAGGGTTTATCATAGGGAAGTGCTTCACCAGCTTTGGCGGCGATTTCGTTGGCCTGACTGGCCTTGGTAGTCAGGAACAGAGCGATTGCCGGAAGCAATCCTCCGAAGATACCGTTGCCGATATGGTAGGGAAGCGACATGGAGGTATAACGGATCCGGGTGGGGAACATTTCTACCAGGAAGGCGGCTATCGGGCCATAGACCATGGTTACAAATATCACCTGTACAAAGACCCAGAGCACCAGTTGCCAGAAGGATTGGCTGTCGAGATTGACAGTTCGTGTAACGTTTACATCCTTCGCAGCATCCGCCTTGCTGGCATCGGCATGCAAATGAAGTTTATTTATTTCCCGGTAAGTCGTACCATCTTCATAAAATTTGTGCGTGGTGGTGGTACGGATGCTGTCACCTGCGATTTTAGGATCTGCCGCCGTGTTCACTTCCACCGTGGTTTTTGCCGTGATTTCGGTTTTCAGTTTTACACTGCCTGCATTATACATAGCGGTATAAATAGGGCGGTAGAGCAGGATGGCCACCAACATACCCAGCATCATGATCCACTTCCGGCCGATCCGGTCGGAGAGCCATCCAAAGAAGACAAAGAACGGTGTACCAAAAAGCAGCGACCACATGATGAGCCGGCTGGCCTGCGATACATCCACACTGAGGGTGTTTTGTATAAAGCTCAGCGCATAGAACTGGCCGGTATACCAGACCACACCCTGTCCCATAGTGGCGCCAAATAACGCGAGTAACACAAATTTGAAATTCAGTTTATGGCCAAAACTTTCCTTGAGCGGATTGACCGAGGTTTTACCTTCCGCCTTTGCTTTGGCAAAGAGGGGAGACTCAGACATCCGCATCCGGATCACAATGGAGATACCGACCATGATGATGGAAATCCAGAAAGGTACCCTCCAGCCCCAGTCGCCGAAAGTTGATTCTGACATGGAACCTTTTACAGTAATGATCACCAGCAGCGACACAAATAAACCGATCGTGGCCGTGGTCTGGATCCAGGAGGTCCAGAATCCGCGGCGTTCTGCCGGCGAGTGTTCCGCAACATAAGTGGCCGCTCCACCGTATTCACCGCCGAGTGCAAGTCCCTGTAACAGGCGAAGGACCAGTACCAGTATCGGCGCAAAAATGCCAATCGATTCATAACTTGGAATACAACCGATAAGGAACGTGGATAATCCCATTAATACGAGCGTTAACAGGAACGTGTATTTTCTTCCGATCAGGTCGCCCAGTCTTCCGAAAAATAACGCACCGAAAGGACGCACCACGAAGCCGGCCGCAAAAGTGGCCAGGGTGGAAAGCAGGGCCAGGGTCTGGTTGCCTGCGGGAAAGAACTTGGTAGAGATGATGGTGGCGAGACTTCCGAAAATGTAGAAGTCATACCACTCGATCAGCGTACCTACCGAGGAGGCGGCAATAATACCGGCCAGACCCTTTTTCTCTGTTTGAAAACTCATGCTTGTTTGTTTTAGGTATTATAGAAAGATTTGTGTTTGCAGGATCATTTCACCTTTGGAACCGTTGCGGACCGGATCGCCCCCTACTGATTTATAAACCGGGCGGGTACTGTATTGCAGGGTGATTTTAGCATTATGCCCGTTGATCAGGTAGTTCAAACCGAGATCAATCTGACCGGAACTTTTTCCGATGCGGTCAAAATTTTTATAGGTAAATGTGGCATAAGGCATAAAGGCGGTTCCGTTTTTCAGTTTAGGCAACAGGTAACCCAGTTGGGTATACCAGATATTACCTGTACCGATTGTAGGCTGGGCGTTTCCACCACCGGCCCAGCTGGCATCGGGGTTGGCCGATACCGCCTGGGTGCTGGGATGTAAATTAAGTATGCCAATATTGCGCAGGTAATTGTTTCCGTAATCTGACTTGTAAAATACAGAATATGCGTTGAGTGCCGTGCCTTTCTTTTTATTCAGGGGCATATCCATATACACATCCAGTCCGAAATTTCGTTGCGTAAACTCTTTTGGTGATGAGGCCGTGGAGGCTTTACTGGCTGTGGCACCTTTATGACTGTACCAGCCCGCCCCGATATTCAATACTTTTTTGCTGCCCAGGTAGGTGCCTACAAAAAACGGGAGCACATTGCTTTCCTTATCCCAAAGCATATAATTGAAATAACCACCGGTACTCCATTTTTCATTGATCACATTCACCGCGTTTGCAGAACTAACGGACGACAGTGCCGAACCAAACGCAAAAGGTTTATTGATATGCAGGCGATAATCCAACCGGCCCAGTTGCCCTTTGGCATAAACGCCGAGCTGACGCGCAAACTGATCCGTGGTTTCAATATTATACCAGTTGAAAATGGGAGCATCGATGGTCATAAAGTTTAAGGTACTATGACTGCTGAACCGGGATACCCCGTTCCAGTAATGAAGACCGGTACCGATATGCAGTTTAACCGGCTTTACGGCAAACTCCGTCCAGGCATCATGAATATATAATTGCGGTCGCTTTCCTCCCTGACCGGTGGCACTTGCACCTGTACCCAATGAACCGGCGGATCCGCCATTGATAAAACTCTGGTTATTGATACCCCAGTGACTGATGATCATAAACCGGGGTGATACCTGGGCCTGTATCAGGAAACGGGAACGGCGGATGGACATATCGGTGGCCGATTTTTGCGGAGCACCATTTACATCCAGGGTACCCGGATTATTACTGGTGTGGGAAATCCACATCTGGTGCCAGGTGATCAGCCGGATAAACTTGGTTCCTTTTTCATCCAGTTTCATCATCATGGGTTTGTAGCTGTGGTCAACCCCGGGATTGGCATTTCCCTGGGCCAGGAGTGACCCGGCGCATAGAATGGTTAAAGCAAGAGCAATCGTTTTTTGAAGCATGGCAGTGCGTTTGAGTTTGACAAGGCCAAATTCAAAAAACTATTCACCCCGTTCAAAACCGGAGTATACTGCTGCTAATTACTATAGTTTTCACAGTGCATTTTTACGGAAGCGCTCCCATTTGATCACCATAAATTTATCGCCCAGCTCGGTGATCATGCAGCCTGAACTTTTCAGACTGTCCTTTTCTTTGAAATACTCAATGAGTTCCGCATGATTCAGAACTTTATACGTAGGCCGGTATTCATAATTTTCCGGGGCTTTGATATTGTACTTTTTTACCCAGTTCATCACCGATACGTGGCTGATGCCGAGTATACGTTCAATTTCACGGTAAATCACGCCCTCGATATACAACTGAAGCGCCTTGATCACGTAATACGGATCAATGTTTTTTCCTTCTTTAAGTACCGTAAAAAAATAATGGCAGTCTTTGCAACGGAACCGTTGTCTTCCTTTGACAATACCGCTTTTAATGAGCGTTTCACTCTTGCATTTGGGGCAGGCAATCTGTTTCATAAAAAGGATAAAAACCGGTCAGCTATACCAGTTTAGCATAAATATACTTATTTAGCAAATAAAAGCAAGACGGCTTTTGATCTTTCTTTACTTTTAGTCCATCAAAATAATGAGTGCTATGTCATACCCCTACCAGATTAAAAATGCAGATCAATACCAGGCTGCCTATAAAAAAAGCAAGGAGGATCCGGAAGGATTCTGGAGTGAAGTGGCGGAAGGATTTTATTGGCGGAAGAAATGGGACAAAGTGCTGGACTGGAATTTCCGTGAACCCAAAACAGAGTGGTTTAAAGGGGCGAAGCTGAACATCACCGAAAATTGTATTGACCGTCACCTGGAAAAAATGGGGGATAAGCCCGCCATTATCTGGGAACCCAATAATCCGGAAGAAAGAACAAGGGTGGTTACCTATAACCGTTTGCATAAACGGGTTTGCCAGTTTGCCCAGGTATTGAAGAATAACGGGGTGAAGAAAGGGGACCGTGTCTGTATCTATATGGGTATGGTACCCGAACTCGCTTATGCCGTACTGGGTTGTGCCCGTATAGGTGCCATTCATAGTGTGATCTTCGGGGGCTTCTCCGCGCAGAGTATTGCAGACCGCCTCTATGATGCGAATGCTGAATTCATTGTTACTTGTGATGGCGCTTACCGTGGCAATAAAGATATTCCCCTGAAAAGTGTGATCGATGATGCCCTGATCGGCAACCGGACCGTAAAAAAAGTAATTGTCTACACCCGTACACGTACACCCGTCTCCATGATCAAGGGCCGCGATGTGTGGTGGGAAGATGAAATGGAACATGCCGAACACCAGGTGGAGCAGGAAGGAAAGGTTTCTTTCCCCGCGGAAGAAATGGATGCCGAGGATCCCTTATTTATTTTATATACATCAGGCTCAACCGGCAAACCCAAGGGGGTGGTGCACAGCTGTGCCGGCTATATGGTATATACTGCCTACTCTTTTGTAAATGTGTTTCAGTACGAACCCGGCGATATTCATTTCTGCACAGCCGATATCGGCTGGATTACCGGGCATAGTTACATATTATACGGCCCGCTGGCAGCCGGCGCCACCACGATGATGTTTGAAGGAATTCCTACCTGGCCCGATGCAGGACGCTTTTGGGATATCATTGATAAGTACAAAGTCAATATACTTTATACAGCTCCTACAGCGATCCGTTCCCTGATGGGATTTGGCCTGGGTCATGTTCACGGTCATAAACTCGACAGCCTGAAAGTACTGGGTACAGTGGGCGAACCAATCAACCAGGAAGCCTGGAACTGGTATGATGAGAATATCGGAAAAGGAAAATGTCCGATCGTTGATACCTGGTGGCAGACGGAAACAGGGGGTATTCTGATTTCGAATATGGCAGGCATTACACCGGCAAAAGCCACGTATGCCACACTTCCTTTACCTGGTGTGGATCCGATGCTGGTGGATGAAAGCGGAAAAGAGATCGAGGGAAATAATGTAAGCGGGAATCTGTGCATCAGGCACCCCTGGCCATCCATTATCCGCACTACATATGGTGATCATGAACGTTGCCGCCTGAATTATTTCTCTGCATATCCTGAATTATATTTCACGGGAGATGGTGCTTACCGTGATGAGCTGGGTAATTACCGCATTACCGGCCGGGTGGATGATGTATTGAATGTGAGCGGACACCGGCTTGGCACTGCCGAAGTGGAAAATGCGATCAATATGCATGCCGGGGTGGTGGAAAGTGCGGTCGTGGGTTATCCGCATGATATCAAGGGACAGGGAGTTTACGCCTACGTCATCTTTGAACATGTACATGGAGATGAAAACCTGACCCGCCAGGATATCCTGCAGACTGTAACCCGCGTGATCGGTCCCATTGCCAAACCGGATAAAATCCAGTTTGTACCCGGATTGCCCAAAACAAGAAGCGGTAAGATCATGCGGCGTATCCTGCGAAAGATCGCGGAAGGGGAAATGGAGAACCTGGGCGATACGTCCACCTTACTGGATCCGGGTGTCGTGGACGAGATTAAAAAGGGTAAACTCTGAGCCAGTTGCCCCTGTTTTTTCTGCTGGTTATAAAAAAGAAGGTAAATAGTCGTTTCTGTGGCGGGTAAAAATTATTTTTGGCGGATAACGCTTGCCGGAAACAGCACCTTATGAAAGAAACAAAGTCCAGCCGCCGCTTACCCGCCTTGTTCCGTTGGATCGGATGGGTCCTGCTTTTCCAGTTGGTGCTGATCAATATCAGTGCCGCCATATATGCTCACCGGCTGACCCATTTTTATAATGATCCCTCTTTACAGGGTAGTCATACCTCAGATAATATTTTCCGTAAAACCTGGAAACTATTTACCGGACCAAAATTTCCAAAATCGGTTATACGCCAAACACCTTCCTTTTCCTACGATACGGTACGTTTAATGCGTTCCAACGGAAACTGGGTGGATGCCTGGTATGGCGAACCAGATTCCCTGGCCCGGGGCACAGTGATCATGTTTCACGGATTGAGTGCCAGTAAAAGCTATATGGTTCGGGAAGCCGCTACTTTCCGGCTCATGGGTTACCGGGTGATGCTGGTAGATCTGAGGGCGCATGGAAACAGTGAGGGGCAGAACACCAGCATCGGACGGAAGGAAACGGAAGAAGTGCAACTGGCTTATAATTATATTCAGTCAAAAGGGGAAAAATCCATTTTCTTATGGGGTGTATCGATGGGAGCAGTAGTAGTGGCCCGTTCAGTGGCGGTTGGTGCGGTTCAGCCTGCAGGAATCATTATGGAATTGCCATTTGAATCATTGCAGTCACATCTCAAAGCCAGGGCCCGTGTATTAGGCTTTCCGCAGCAACCATTTGCATTTCTGGTAACCGGATGGATCGGCATTGAAAGTGGTTTTAATGGCTACGGACATTCCACGGTGAACTATGCGAAGAAAATCAATTGCCCGGTTTTGCTGCAATATGGCGCAAAGGATACATATGTATTGAAGTCAGAAATTGATGGAATTTATAAGGCCATTCCCGGAAACCATAAAAACCTGGTGGGGTATGAAGAAGCAGGTCATGAATCCCTGCTAATGGTTGATCCGGAACGATGGAAAGAGACAACAGGTTCTTTCCTGTTGCAAAATCAACGTCAGGGTTAATCGTTGCTTATTTGCGTATGGTGACCTGGGTTCCCGATCCGATATACTGGTACAGGTCCTTTACATCCTCATTCTTCATGGAGATACAGCCAAGGGTCCAGTTCTTATAGCGGTCAATCACAAAATCTTCGTGTGGCCAGACGCCATGTATACCAATACCGCCACCGATTTTTGCATTGGCCGGTATTTCTCCGGTTTGTTTCCGCCGCTTGAATTTTTCGATACTTTCTTTCGTGGGATAATCTATTGCCAGAAACCGGCACCATTTATCATGCACCCTTTTGGTGGTGATCCGGAAACTGCCTTCCGGTGTGTTTTTATCCCCTTCCATTTTTTTATCCTCAAGACTGTTATTCCCGAATACTACCGGGTAGGTGGCATACCAGCCCTCTTCGTCATATACGGTAAGTTCATAGTCTGATTTATCGATCATAATGGACACCCGTCCAACAGGACCAGCATTTGCCGAGAACCGCTTATTGTTGGTAATCGGCCTGGAGCTGTGATAATCTGTTGCCGTAAGGCTGCTGCCCAAAAATGCGGAAAGAAGAAATACGATTTGTTTCATGTCCATTAGTGTTTTCAATAAAGCCGGTTGTAACCCGCCACCTGGTGGGAGCAGCATTGATTCCATGGCTTTAAAAGAATAAAAGGTGGTCCGTCCTACCGTTCAAACGGAGTGCCAGATTTTTTATTTTCCGGTGGTGGATAACTATAGTACTCGTCTGTTTCAATTTAACAGCCTGTTTAGAAAATCTACGGGGCCTTTTACCCGGTAAACCTGCTTAGGAAAATAAAAAAACCGGCCTGGGAACAGGCCGGTGATGTATGAAGATGAGAAATTCTTAAAAGTTGCTGAAGCGGAATCCCAGAGTATATGGGGTCATATCAAGACTCTTATCCCACATATTGTTCATGGCATAACTGCCATACAGCTTTACAGGACCGAGTGATAATTCGCCGATATAAGATAGTTTGAAACGTTCCAGGTCAAAATCGCTTCTTACTTTATTTTTATCGCCGTTTCCTTTCGTTTTAAAGCGGGCAGAATACATATAACCCGCACTTACGCCACCACTGATGCCAAATCCGTTTTTACGGTTCGGGGTGAAATTGATGTTGAGCATGATGGGTACGGTCAGGTAGTCAACCGCCAGTTTTACTTTTTTAAAGGAGGTACTGCCTTCGCTGATCAGGGTGGGGTTTTTAGAAAACAGGAGCTTGTCATTCTCAAAATGATAATTGTTCAACTCCAGTCCCATCCCGTATTTCAGGTTCAACACATGTTTGGCAATATTCAGTTTTTGCATGAAGAACCAGAGATTCACATTGCGTGATTTACCGGCTCTGGCTACCAGGTCGTCTTTGGTAATACCGCTGGCGGTAAAGCCGTCAAATGCGGAATTTACATAATTGGAATTGTCGGTGTAGTTGGAGAAACCGATATCCACGATCCACCAGTTGGTACTGAGGTTGGTTGGTTTTTCCACACGGCGGTTGCGCATCCGGTATTCACGGTCATGTATAATTTCACGGTCTTTGCTACCGGCTTTACGGATAATGACCATCCCGCCAATGCGGATCGTGTCATCCTGGGGTGCTTTTGCAGGAGCTACTGTGCTATCTGTTTGCGCAAAACTGCCAAGCGTCATAGTAATAGCCATACAGAAAGTAAAAATCCTTTTCATGTTATTTGTTTTCTTCGATTAATAATGTTTTTTGAAGATCTTCCGTCGCCATCTGGGCCCGGATTATTTTAACTTGATTGCCAGACTGCCTACCAGTAACCGGTTGTCCTGATCGGTCGGGTCAATGTTGGTTCGTTTCTCAAATGTCCGTGTCACCTTCCGGAAGAAGCCACGGAGTTTGTTTTTCTTACCATCATTGCCGTCTGTTTCAATTTCCGTTAAAGGTTGATTGGCAACAGCGAAATCAATACCTGGTTTTATGTCAGGCGAAGAACCTGTATTATTTGTTACATCTGTTTTTGTTAAAATGCCTTTAGGATTATTATTTTTTGGAACAGACTGTACAGCTACAGCATTTTGACTTGTGATAACATTCGGATTATAAACCGGCTCCGGCAGATTATTACTTTTGTTATCGGGCTGATGGCTGGCCAGTGCATCCTTTTTATCAGGTTGCGGTTCGTTATTAACTGACTGTAAGGATTGTTTCACCTTCCGGTCTGCGGGTGTAATAGCAGTGCTGTTTGTTGCCAGTTTGTTTTCCTGCACCTGAAGGCTGTTTCCGGGCTGAACCGTATCCTTCGTTACCGCAAGTTCCTCCTTGTAGTTTTCAGGCAGGATCGGAGCGGGTGATTTGATCAGGTTCTTGCCCGGTGTTCCACCGGCAACGGCCGCTTCATCAGAACGACGGCTGATCATCCATACAGTACTCAGTCCCAATGCCAGTATCAGGATCGCTGCTGCCGCTCTCCACCAACGTACGGGCAAGGCTCTAACTTTTTCTTCACGGCGATACAGGGAAGCTTTATCCGGGAATTCAATCGCTGCCGGTTGCAGACGGGTAAAACGCAACAGGTCCAGTTCTTTCTTCACCGCCAGGTTTTCCGAAGCGAATTGCTCCACGGCAGCAACCTGTGCAGGATTCAGTTCATTATCGATATAGAGAAGAAGATATTCTTCGTAGTTGGACAAATTCACCAACGAATCAGCCTGTCCTTTCAGTAATTCCTCTTTTCCGGAGAAAACAATATCCGTGTCCGGGGTGAATTTATATTGCAGCAACAGGTCCAGTTCTTCTTTCAGGTCAGGATGCAACTGCACAAAAGCCTCCACCATCCGGCGCTCTGCCGGAGACAGTTCATTATCCATATACAGGATAAAGTACTCTTCGTAATTATGGCGGGATATTTTCATGTATTACCTGTAATTGTTCTTTTTTCTAAATTCTGTTTTCTTACTAATTCTGGTTTCAGCCGGTAGTCAGGAGTCGGTAGTAAACAGCCCTAAATGTGTTGTTCGTACTTCGTACCTCGTACTTTAGATCACGTTCTCCATCTTCACCAGATACTCCTTCAATTGAACCCTGGCCCGGTGCAGGTATACTTTTACCTGGCTGGGGTTAAGGTTCATGATCTGTCCGATTTCTTCATAATTATAACCTTCATAATCCTTGAGCAGTACCAGCGAACGCTGTGTTTCATTCAGCCGGTTCAGCGCTTCATTCAGGATCTTCTTTAAATTGTTTGCCGGCTTATTTTCCACCTTTAACAACTCCCCAAACTCTTCCCGTAACTGGATCCGCTTCACTTTCCGGATATGATCGATCATCTGGTGGTAGGCCACTGTAAAAAGATATGATTTGCTTTTTGCCGCATCGACCTCATCCCGGTTACGCCACATTTTTTCAAAAGCGGTTTGTACCACATCCCGCGCATCCTCCTCATGCCTGAGATTCTTCAGGATGAAGCGGTACACATTATCAGCGTACTGGGTTACACATTCGTTGTATTCTCTCTCGGTCATAAACAGCCTGGTGTGGTAAAGGTAATAATCATTGGTGCTGTACAGATAGTACGTTTCAAGGAAAGTATTGTTACAGCCGGGCATAAAAAAATCCGGATCTGGGACCCGGATTTGTATATAACTAATTTATTATCAATTAATTAATCGGAGATACGAGAATGAACTGGCGGGAGAGGTTTTCCAGCATCAGGTCATCAGATGTGTTATTCCCCGGCTCGGAACAGGCTGTTTTTTCTAAACAGGGTGCTGGAGCGGGTGCTGGTGTTTCAACCGGACGCGTGGGAATGCTTAAAATCAGGACAGTAGATAATAATAAAAGGGCAAAAGGTATAAAGGAAAACCTTGAATTCCGTTGCATGGTGATGGTTTTTGAGTAGGACGAAGGTAAACCCGGGTATGTTACAGGTTTGTCAATTTTTTTCAGTTTGTCATTTTATATTATATGGACCAACCCTTTGTGAGCAGTGGTTATAACGGACTAATTTGCTGTATACCCTTACTGTTTACTGACAACCGGTATCTTTTCAGTTCTTTTTGTTCATCATTTATCTTCTCCACCACGATATTGATGTAATATAATTTTTCGCCATAAATCACGTCAAATCCATGCTCAGGATCCGGACAAAAAAGCGGAAAATCGGCATTATCCATATTCCTCATCAGTTGAAGCAGGTTGAGCCGGATAATTGAATTAATTCCGGAAATGGAGTAATCACTGGTGGTATCCAGTTTTTCCCGGTTGATATACATGCGGGTCCTGAACAGTAACACTTTTTCTTTATTGGTCGGATTGTTCTGCTCAAAAAATTCTGCATTGTTCCGGCATTTAGTAATGGAATCGGGTACTTTATTGATGGAGATAAAGTCCATACTCTCTTTGGCCCAGCCGATATCTTTCCGGTTTATATTCATGGAGATTTTGTGGTCATAATACCTGGATCCCATTTTATGGGCAAAATAATACCGGGCAAAATCTTTGATCCGGTCTTTAAGCATATAGCTCACTACCAGGGCTACAAACAAGGGCATGGTATAATTGCCAAATTTCTGTTGTACCGAAAACGCGATCACCGTAGCAAAGACCATGGAAATTCCAGCGGCCAGGCTATAGAGAAGCTGCTCGGTTACCACCCCGTCTTTACGTTTATCGATATTCAGAAATAAATGGCTTTCCGCATATTTCTTCAACATACCCAGCCGGTATACCAGCTCATTGTTGGCGTCCCTGTTTTCTTTTCCGGCAATGGGAAATTTCTTTTCTTTCTTATAGTTGATTTCTTTGTTTACAAATTCTGTTAAGTCCGCTTTGTACTGTTTAAAAATCCGGGCATCTCTTTTGTCGAGTCCCTGCATCAGCCGGAATGCATGGTATTCAATCGTATTGCTCATAAACTCATCCCCGAACCGGAAATAATCCATTAGCTTTTTATCAATGGTGGGGACATTGATAATACGGTACAGATCCCTGTATTTGCCGGTGATCACCTGGTTGAAATGCTGAAAATTATATACCAGGTAATCCAGATCTGCTTCAGGAGCCTGGAGTATATGGGCAATTTCTTCCCGCAGGGAACTTTTGAGAATGGAAAGAAACATTTTTATCTGGTACTCGAAATCGGCGATATGGGTCCGTGTCCGCTGTGAAGCCAGGTTGTTAAAGGATTTCTCCAGGAAGATAAATGCCGAATGGTCACCTTCGGCCAGGTCACGGAGTATATATACCGGGGTGATCAGGCGGATATTCGATTTCATATCCCGGTAAAAATCATCTTTACTGTAGGTAAAGCGATTGATGTCAAGACTATTGGGGATATACATCCAGAAATTAAGCGAGAAAAAGTTGTGTTTCTGTTTTTTTCGGGCCACAAAGCCAACCTTTATCTCTGCCGAATTTTTATCGTGAATTTTTACAATTTCATCAATCATTTGAGCAGGTTACTTGAATTAGAAAAATACCCCGTTACTGGTATAACCCAGCCAGCGGAGTACGGTTTCGCCCCATATTATGATCATAAACCAGCTGATCACCATCATCGTGAATCCGAATTTAAAAGAGTCGCTCATACTATATTGATTCGTGGTATAGAGCAGCGCGGATGGTTTACTGTTAAATGGTAATACATACACATGTTCAATCAGCAAAGCCACCGGAAAAGCAAGACTCATTACCGGGTAGCCAAATTTCTGGGCAATGCCAATAGCCATCGGAACAAAGATCAGGGCCCGCATGGTCTTCGACTGAAAAAGGATAGCACTGAAAAGCATCAGAAAAGTCAGCCCCAGGTAGAGAACCCAGAAAGGAGTGGCTTTTGAAATACCAAAATAGCCAAATAAAGCATCTACCAGGGTTGCCGGCAGATCAGTGGCTTCGAGTCCTGCACCCAGCGTGTAGGCACCGGCAGAAAATAACATCAGGTGCCAGGGTATATCCACGTCATTCCACTTCACCACACCGACCCGGGGTAGCAAAGCCACTACGGCACCAAGAAAAGCGACGGCTGTTTGGGAAATTCCGTGTTGTTTATCGGTAGCCCATAAAGCCAGTACGGTGATGAAAATGAAGATCGACTTGTATTCGTTCACGGTCATTTTGCCCAGCTTCAGATACTCCTCTTTCAGGCGTTGCATTCCGCCTTCGATCTGGGGCCGCTGTTCTTCTTTTTTCATCGGGAATATAACCCTCGTACCCACCACCCAGCCAATCAGAATAAGGATAATACATAGCGGGAAAGCGGCGATAAACCAGTCCTGGAAACCAAAAAGTGACTGGCCCAACGCACCGGCAATTAATGATCCGGCGAGCAGGTTGGCCCCGGAGCCGGTAATAAATCCGCTGGCGCCGATATTGATCTGGAAAAGATTTTCCAGTACAATGCTCCTTCCGAAATTATTCCGATGATCGGCCGTAGCCCCATAGATGGCGGCGATGACCATGAAAATTGGCAGCAGAATGGTGGCTTTGGCGGTAGTGGCGGAGATGAACACCGACAAAACAATATTAATGACAATAAAGCTGAAGAAAATCCAGGTAGCGTTTTTCCCGAATTTCAATACAAACCATAAGGCAAAACGCTTGGCGGCTTTAGTGGTTACAAGCATACTGGCCAGGATAAAAGAAAGGATATTCAGCCACATCACCGGATGCCCGAGCTGGGCATAGGCCAGGTTCTCTGTGGTTACGCCGGTCAGCACCATGGCAATGACTACAATCAGGGACGTTAAATAATTGGGGATGGCTTCAGTGATCCATAATATAATGGAGGCCACAAAAATGCCCAGCATCGCATAATTAATCCGTGAAAAATTCTCAGCACCAATCTCTTTCAGCCGTTTGAGACTGTCATCCCGCAACACTTCAGTTTTGATCTGGTTCAGGAAGGAAATGTCAACAAAGTAATAAATGAGAATAAAACTGAGTATCGCCAGTGGCCCTCCCAGCCATTCCATCCATTTCTCTACGCCCTTCTTCTCCATCTTTTTCAGCTTCTCTACCCGGTAATTATTCATATCCAGCGGGTCAAAGGCTTCGGGGTTGTATCGGGGATCTGTTGTATTCATGTGGAGCAGGTTATGTAGTAATGTCCGTTATATCTTTAGTTTTACCTTGAATAATTTTGAACTCTGGTCGCAACCGATCCAGGCGGTTTGGTTGGCGCGATCAATCACCAGGGCTTCGGCTTTCGGCACAAAATCAATTTCCTGAGAGGCTAACACGTTTCCGTTCAGTGTGCAATGAAAAAGTAATTGCTGCTGACTGTCGCAGATCCATAAACTGTTATCACTGGCGTCAAAAAAAATATCCGACAGGTAGCTGGCAAAATCAACCAATATTCGTTGGACTTCCGCCTGGCTTGCCAGCGCATATTTGATCAGCAGGGTAGGAGATTCCTGGTTCACGATATACAGTGTATCCTGGCCGTATGCCAGACCTTCAATTCCTTTATTGCTCACTCCGCCCGGAATATTAATATGGGTCACCAGGTTCAGCGAGGACTGATTGGGTGTAAGCCCATATAAATTCATTGAAGATTCATCAGCGACAAACAACCGGTTATTTACCGCATCCAGGGTGATGGCTTCGAAATCATATTGACCCGTAACCGATAGCTGGCGGATGGTTGAACCGTCCGTATTTATTTCATAAATACTTCCCTGGTCACTGATGGCATAGAAACTGGATTTAGTGGCTGAAAAACAAAGACCGGAGAAACCGGATATTCCGGTATTGTATTCCTCATATTCTTTATCCTGAGGTCCATTACCCCTGTTGTCTTTCCGGCAGCCGGAAACCAGTAATATACTTACCGCTCCTGATATCCATATGGTGCTGTTCCATTTCATAGTGACAGTTGAATAAAGCAGCCGGCCGGTCTTTTCCGGAATGACCGGCCGCTTTATGGATTACCTGAAACAATTACCATTTTGTAAATGGATTTTTCATGAGCATCGAGTTATAATACTTCACATCACCGGTCACTTCTTCACCCAGCCAGGCTGGCTTTTCAAAATGATCATTCTCGGCCTGTAATTCCACTTCCGCCACCACCAGTCCCTGGTTTTCACCATAAAACTCATCTACTTCGAATGTGTGATGGCCGGCTTTTACTTCATAGCGGGTTTTGTCGATCACCCCGGGTTCACAGATATTCAGCAATTCTTCCACTTCACTTACGGGGATCTCTTTTTCCCATTCATACCTGGATGCGCCGGAGTCATTTCCTTTTCCCTTGATCGTAATAAACCCTGCTTTTCCCTTGATCCGTACCCTTACTGTTCTTTCCGGCACTGATGAAAGATAACCCTGGGTGATGCGGGTCTCTTTGGCCGCTTCAGTTTTAAATGCGTCGGAGGTAACAAGGAATTTTTTTTCTATTTCCTGAGCCATAGTAGTATTTTTTTTAGTTAGCTAATGGTTGACTGATCATGCCGGTTACACGTTTGATGGCCTGGAGATAATTGATATTCTCCACCCCGTCCAGACCGATATCGGCCACCGTTTTTTTGATGTCTTCCACTTCAGTTGATTCCGAGTTAATGGTCACGACTTTAGCCCCGTTGATCAGTACATTCCCCACTTCACAAATGGTGTTATTTACCATATAGCCAAAGCGTTGTTTATGTACCCTTACCGCCTGCAGATCGGGGTGAGCATTGATCATGCCGATAAATTCATCATAACTGTAGGTTTCTTTATCCAGCACCGGTGCGGTTACCTGAAAAGCCGGAAACACTTCTTTCAAAAGTACTTCTGCCGCTATCGGGAAACTGCCTTTCATCAGCGGATTCCATTGCTCCATCCCGTCTACCGTCTGCACAAAAGTTTTTATATCCATTTTGCCATCCCGGATCTTGGTATTGTTAATGTCATTCTTCCGGGACAGAATATAGATCTCATCACTCTGACGTTCCCATACTTTTTCAGGTACCGGCATAGATAACCGGGCCATTCGTTGTGCCGCCTTTTCAAAATCCTGTCCGAAAGAACGGAATTCAAACCGGGGTTTGGAGATTTCTCCAATCTTTAATTCTTCTTTACTCATTGTAGGCTTTTTTATTTTTAAATCAATACAGTAAAAGGCTCCGGGGAATTCCCCGGAGCGGATTTGTTTATAAAGCCGGGATATCACCAGTGGATGCGCCATTCACTTTCCCCGGAGTTTGCAGGGCCAACTTCCAGGTACCTGTGGCATTGGGAACACGGCTGTATGAGTCGGTTGCGGGAATGGCGGAAATAGTAACACCCCAGGGGGCTGCGCCTCTCGTAAATAAACTCACTGAAGTGCCATCAGGTTTTACCAGTTCCAGTGATAAGGTTTGTTTGGCAGACATACCATCGCCAACTGTGCCAATGATGAGGGCAGCAGGATCAGCCGTTGCGGTGTATCCGCTGCATTTGATGATGCCATAGCCATTTGCCGGTAAAATAGTCGCGGCGGGTACTGACCATGGTGTGCCGTCGGGATTTTTCAGGGAGACAGTGTTTTTAAGAATGACCATGCCGGAAATATTAACCGGAGCGGCTGAGTTATTGAAGAGTTCTACAAACTTGGTATTCCCGTCAATTTCGTTCAGTACAATAGCGGCATAATTCGGAGGAATGGCTCCAACCTTGTAGGTTTTTTCTGCAGAACTGTTTTCAATTCCACCGGTAGTTTTTGCCCCTACATATAAAACGATGGTGGTTTGGTCAACCTGCTTGGGGATACTGCCGGAATACGAATTGCTGGCTCCGGCCACCATGGGTACAGATAGGGCCGTACCGCCATTTACTTTATAGAATAGGGTTACCGCTTCAATTCCTTTTACAGAAGTAACAGTGGCGGTGACGTTTACCACATCGTCAGGAGTTACCGTCGACGGGGTGAAGGCCACATTGCTGATCGTGGCCGGTCCATTATATATTTCATCCTTTACGCAGGAAGAAGCGAATAAAGCCAGTCCGATCAGGCTGCTTATAAAATAGGTAAGTTTCATATAAGTTGTTTTACAGGATTATTAAAAGTTGATTTCAAAACGCACCCCCATCATTCCATAATCTTCACCGGCTGTTCCATTCGCATCGGCTACTTTGGTGGGATCTTTGGTCAATGCACCTGCGAGATCATATCCGACGAATAATTTCTTTTTTCCACTGGCATAACGGTCATGATTGACATAACTGTAATTGATCTGGAAGCGCACATTCTTTGCGGCATAAATATTAACACCGGCTGTATAAGCTTCAGCAGCACCACCAAAAAGAGCGGGGTCGTTCATATCAATATTGTCATAGCGGAAGGCCAGTTCCATATCTCCCCATTTTTTACCCCGGTATGGCTGACTGAATTCGGCTTCTGTATGGTTGTAAAACTGGCGGCCTCCGAATAAAAGACAGGCAGCCTGGGCGTAGAATCCATTAAAATTCAGGGTGGAGAGATTGTTATTCCGGATTACTTTACTTCTGATATACTCGCTCTGGAAACCAAACCCTTTAAAATAGCCGGCTATTTCAATATTGTTGAGTACGGTGTGATTTACATTCGGAATGATATCGGTATCCAGGTATTTTTTCCGGTTGATACTGCTCAACGAGCGGGTGCTGTATCTTAATCCGCCGTATTCGGCGGCCTCTACACTGGTTTTGGGCTGACGGTAAGAAGCGGCATAAGCCAGGTGTCCGCCAAAATCTTTGTCGGCTTTGGTCGGTTGCAGGGCAAATTTACCGGTGAAGGATACGCCTTCATCACGGCCATAATCCTTATTGTTATCTTCTACAAAAGTTCTCATTTCCGCATCTTCCACTTCCTGGAAGAATACACCACCGGCTGCCAGAAAATGGGTGCCGCTATAGGAAGTTTCCCAACCCACATGGCGGGAAGGAGTGAACGCAGTCACCACCATCGCCCTTTCCAGAAAATTGAGGTAACGGGAGGAAGAAGTCTGGGACATCGAGAAACGCTCTTTGAAATTACCCACCCTGGTGGCCAGACCGTTTCTGAAATCATACTGAATGTAGGCATCATTCAGTTCGAGTATCCCGTTGGAAAAATCAAGATCGATTTCCCCATACCAGTTCTTGGTCAGATTGGTCTTGGCCGCAAACCGGGCCCGGCGAATCGATACGCCATTACCGATCGGGTTCATCGTTTTATTGGAGAATATCTGACCATCTACCTGCACCCTGATATCAAACCAAAGCCGGTAGTCCTGGTCTTTTGATTCAAAAACTAAAATGCCGTTTCTGTTCTCCACATCCAGCGGAGAACGGCTGACCAGCCTGCCGTATTGGTTAAACCGGTCCTGCCTGCTGGTGTCCTGGGCAATTGCCATATGCATGGATAAAAGCACTGCCACGATAATCAATATTCGTTTCATGGTATCTGTTTTAGGTGTTAAATTGTTTTTATGAATTGTGTCAGATTTATTTCTTTTTTCAGGTCAAATTTTTTTCTTAAACGGTACCTGGCTATTTCAACACTTTTAGTTGAAATATTCAGGAGCGGGGCAATTTCTTTACTGGAGAAACCAACCCGTAACAGTAAAGCGAGTTTACGTTCCTGGGCAGACAGGTGGGGTGATAGCTCCGTGAGCCGGGAAGGGAATTCGTCATTTACATGCTCAGCCTGCTGGTAGATCTGTTCAATTTCATCGGTAAAGCTCATCTTCTGTTTTACGGACCGGATTACTTCACGGATCTGACTGTTCTTTTTTTGCGGATCAGATTCCCTGCAACATTCTTCAAGCGCCGCACAGGTGAGTTCAAGAAACTGGCGTTGGTCCGCAATATTCAGCGCATAATTAACCAGTTCTTTACGTTTTTCTTCCAGCCGGTTATGCAGTGAGCTGTTTTCCACCTGCACTTGTTTTATTTCTATTTCAGACAGCGATTTTTGCAGTTCGGCGTATTGCAATTGTTCATTCAGCCTTGTATTGTATTCCCTTGCTGCCGTTTTACTCCGGTAATGACGGAAGTACAGGTAGGCGGTTATGCCCATTACGGCCAACGCAATAGCTGTAACGGAGATCAGTACGGTATTAACCGGCAGATTGATTACGGTGGTGGTTGGGCCGGCAGCCGGGGAAGTAACCACAGTCAGTTGTTTATGGGTGATATCAATTTTGAAAACATTATTTACAAAAAAGAGACTGATGAAGGTCAGCAAGCCGGCCAGTACAGGCGTCATCAACCAGCCCAGCATGATCGTGCCCAGCATTTTGAACCGTATTTCCTGAATGCCTTTAATGGCTCCAATACCAATCAGTGCTCCAACGATTACCTGGGTGCTGGAAACCGGCACCAGTGGAATAGCCGGAAGGCCGATCCGGACAAAAAGATCAGATAACGCAGTTGAGGAAAAGATGAATAACACGAGGGCCTGTGACAATACCACTACGATGGCGGTTTCCGGCGTCATCTCCAGTAATCCATGGCCAACAGTATTAATTACTTTTTTACTATACGTGAGAATCCCTGCCGCAATCGAAAGGCCTCCCAGCAGGAACAGCACATGGGTGTTTGTAAAGGTGAATGGGCCTGCATTAATATGGAAGGAAGTGGAATTCACAAATACCCCCATTACATTGGAAACATTATTGGCTCCCAGGCTGAATGCGGCAAAGGCCCCCACAATCAGCAGCCCGTTCCGGATATGACTATCCAGAATAAGCACATGCGTTTTCGTCCTTCTCATATAATACCGCATCAGCAGGTATAAAAGCCCGGAGAAGATGGCTCCCAGTAAGGGACCCGTAAACCAGGAAACGGCGATTACAGTCAGTACTTTATAATCCACCGGATTGGAAGTATAAAAGCACCAGCCGATGATGGCACCAACAATCGCCTGGCTGGTGGACACAGGAAGCTTATAATAGGTCATCCAGGTCACAACAATGGCGGAACACAGGGCAACCGTAAATGCACCACCCATGGCATCGATAGAGCCCAGGCTGGAGAGTGTTTCAGTGGCACCTGTACCTTGCAATACGGCGCCAAGAATGACGAACAGGCTCGCGATGATGGCTGCTTTTCTGAACTTGATCATCCGGGAGCCAACCGCTGTTCCAAATACATTGGCCGCATCATTGGCGCCCAGAGACCAGCCCAGGAATAATCCGCTTGTTATAAATAAAAGGAACAGCATGCCATTACATTATTCGCTTGATCGCCATAATCGCCAACAGGTCAGCCACTTTTTCAGCAGTATCCGATATGTTCTCTATGTGCAGGGTGAAATAACGCAGGTGAAATTTTTCACTCAGTTTCAGGGAGGGCATTTCACGGAATATCTTTCTTCTCACCACATCCGCATACACATCCGTTTCCTTTTCAAAAAAGAATACCCGGTGAATTTTTTCGTTGACCGTAGACGGCTCATTGAAATAGGACTTGGCCGCCGGTATAACTGATTCAGCCGCAGAAACGGAGATCTGGGTCAGTTTTACAAAATCCTGAACCAGTTCCTGCGGAACCATGGGGATCTCCACGTCAAATTGAAACAGGTTTTTTTTGGAAAGGTCAATGAGGTTGTCCAGTTCTTCGAGCAACCGGAGAATATCCCCTCTTAACTGGGGCATTAATGACTGGGTATAAAGCGTGTTTTCAATTTTCCGGCGAATCTGGTCTGATTCAATTTCCAGGTTGGCCAGAGATTGTAGATTATTATTAAAATTCTCTGTATTCTTATAGAGATAGTTTTTTACGCCTTCTTTAAAAAGTAGTACACTCTGGTCTACACAATTGAAAAAGCTGTCAATCAGCGCTATCGATTTATTAGCCTTGGTAAAAAACAAAATAGCCCCCTTTTTTTAGTTCTATGGTAAAAGTAGACTTGCTGCTATCCGTTTGATACTGATATAACTCAGGTGCCGGAGTAACAGGGATCAGTGTATAGGGATTAAATCAGGTAATTACCTGATATTCACGAAAGCGTTGAAGAGATGTAGAGGTGGCTGTTATTCAGTTGACTTCATTTGTAAAGAAGCTGTATAGGTGATTTAGTAAAAACAGCCTTTACAAATTGGTTTAAATCGGGCATATTTTTGTTGTTCCGATCAGGTTTTAAACAGGAGTCTGTCAGATCAGTTGAAAAGAACAGTAAACTTCATAAAAGATAAGAGAGTAGCTAATAAGCTCCGGATAAGTTCTTTTTTCTGTTTAATGGCGACTTTCCGGTTTAAATCGGCCGATCCGGCTATTTCCCGGTAACCATCAGCCGGGAAAAAGGGGATGACCGGACGGCGTATATTTGTCCCAAAATCAGCCAAATGAACGATAAACTGGTACAACGCATTGCCGCCGAAGTGGAAGACATTAAATCAGCCGGTCTCTTTAAAACGGAACGCATTATCGAGAGCCCCCAGGGGGCCGAAATCATTGTAAATGGAAAAGCCGTTCTGAATTTTTGCGCCAATAATTACCTGGGACTCTCCAGTCACCCTAAAGTGATCCAGGCCGCTCATGAGGCCATCGATAAACGGGGATACGGAATGAGCAGTGTACGTTTTATCTGCGGCACCCAGGATATTCATAAAGAACTCGAAGAAAAAATCTCCAAATTCCTCGGTACCGAGGATACTATTTTATATGCCGCCGCTTTTGACGCCAATGGCGGGGTGTTTGAACCCCTGTTTAATGAACAGGATGCCATCATCTCCGATGCGCTGAACCACGCTTCCATAATTGACGGGGTCAGGTTATGCAAGGCCCAGCGGTTTCGGTATGAGCACAATGACATGAATGACCTGGAAGCCAAATTGAAAGAAGCAGCCGGCTGCCGAAGCCGTATCATCGTCACCGATGGCTCTTTCAGCATGGATGGCACCATTGCCCGCCTGGATGAAATCGTGAAACTGGCCGAACAATACGATGCCTGCATCATGATCGATGAATGTCATTCCTCCGGCTTCCTCGGCAAGACCGGCCGGGGTACCCACGAATACCGCGGGGTAATGGGTAAAATTGATATCATTACCGGCACCTTGGGCAAGGCCCTCGGAGGGGCATCCGGCGGCTTTACTTCCGGCAGTAAAGCCGTGATAGATATGCTGCGACAGAAATCAAGACCTTATTTATTCAGTAATACATTGGCTCCTTCCATTGTGGGGGCCTCGATTGCGGTACTCGATATGCTCACGGAGACCACCGAACTCCGTGATAAACTGGAATTTAATACCCGATACTTCCGTACTAAAATGACCGAAGCCGGCTTTGATATTAAACCGGGTGATCATCCGATTGTACCGATCATGCTCTACGATGCCGTACTGGCCCAGACCATGGCCGCCAAATTGCTGGAAGAGGGGATTTATGTGATCGGCTTCTTCTTCCCGGTGGTGGCCAAAGGACAGGCACGCATCCGGGTACAGTTGAGTGCGGCACACGAACAGGCGCACCTGGATAAAGCGATAGCCGGGTTTACAAAAATTGGTAAAGAGCTGGGCGTCTTGAAGTAAGCATTTATAAGGATTCCATATTCTTCCTTTCACAGGTAAAATTACGTATCAGGGGATTCTACGAACAGTACTTATTACCTGTACTTATTTCCTGTTTTTGCCCGAAAAAACACGTAGAAAGTTATGAAATGCAATTTTCGCAGACTACTTTCGTTCTAGGTTTATTGATATAAACTCTACCCGCCAATTCCTCTGGAATTTCCTTAATTAATTCTTGACCCGTATTACCCGGCTATAACCGGGAGTACCCAACTTTTTTAAAGAAGTATGAAAAAATTCTTTGTTTGTATCGTAACAGCGGCTGTAGTTATGTTTATGTTTAGTTCCTGTGCTGCCACTAAAAGGGATTGCCAGGGTAACAAACACTACCGGTTGAAAAACGGTATCTACCTTTAAGGAAAATCTGAGCAAAACGTATTAGAAGTCCCGGTTTAACCGGGACTTTTTATTTTTAAGGAAATATTGAACAATGAACTACCGGCTGCTCATCCTCTTATTCCTTTTCCCGTTTTTTTCAAAGGCTCAGACTTCCGTTTTTCCAAAAGATTGGACCGGTAACTGGAAAGGGGAATTACAATGGTTTAAAACAGGCAACCCGGTACCTCAGACCGTTTCAATGGAACTGCGGATACAGCCGGCCGACAGTATCAATAAATATACCTGGAACCTCATTTACGGAGCAGCTTCCGAAGACAACCGTCCCTATTTCCTGGTGGCCAAAGACAGCAGCGGTACCCATTGGGTGGTGGATGAAAACAATGGTATCATACTGGACGAATATTGGATTGGTAATAAATTATGCGGCATGTTTACAGTGATGAATGCGACCATCATCAGTAAATACTGGCTGGAAGGGGAGGAGCTGATCATGGAAATGCTTACGATCGGGGCCAAACCACTCGTCACGACCGGAAAAGGCAATGATGATTCTCCGCTGGTGGATAGTTACCGGGTGAATGGGTACCAGTTTGCCCGGCTCAGGCGCCAGTAATATTTTAAACAAACAAAACAAATAGGCCCCGGTGCGGTTAACTTTGTTCAAATTTTATGGACGCCATGAAAAACGCCCTTATTAGTATTTCCTTGCTGCTTGGTTTATATGCTTGTTCCCCCAATAATGTAAAACAGGACGACAGCCTGGGTAAATATTTTACCGAAAACAAAGTAGATGGCTGCTTTGCCATCATGGACAACGCATCCGGAAAGTTCACTGTTTTCAACCTGGGCCGTTACCGTGATAGCAGCTACCTCCCGGCTTCCACGTTTAAAATTGTTAATTCCCTGATTGGCCTGCAGACCGGTAAGATCGTCAATGACAGTATGATCATCAAATGGGATTCCGTAAAGCGATGGAAAGAAGACTGGAACAAAGACCTGACTATGTATGAGGCATTCCGGGTATCCTCCTTGCCTTATTATCAGGAAGTGGCCCGCCGGATCGGCAAGGATACGATGCAACTATGGCTTGACAGCCTTAAATACGGGGCTCAATACGACACCCAGAAAGTGGTTATCCGCGGAGCCGTCGACTCCTTCTGGATTAATAATAATTTGAAAGTAACACCAGATCAACAACTTGGCCTTGTGAAAAAACTCTATTTTGATCAGCTGCCTTTTTTCAAATCCTACCAGGAAATGGTCAAAAGGGCCATGCTTTTTGAAAACAATACCAATTACCGCCTGGGGTATAAAACAGGCCTCGGATACCGCGAAAACGGGAATATACTGGGTTGGGTTGTAGGCTGGGTGGAAGAAAACGGGCATCCCTATTTCTTTGTACTAAATACAGAATCAACCAACCGCGATATCGAAATGACAAAAATACGGTTGAAAATCCTCAAGGATATCCTGAAGGAAATGGGATTTTTCGAGGGAAAAATGTAAGATCCCCCTCCCGGGACGTACTGCTTTCACTTGTAGCATGAATTTTGATTTCTTCCCGCATGAACTGGCAATTTCAATATAAAGAAGCCGTACTGCTGTTTATCGCGGCGGGGTTACTCCTGCTCCTTTTTTTGAACCTGCTCCGTTGGAAAAATAAAACCACCCGCAAAATCGGCGACCCGGCCCTGGTAAAACTCCTGATTACTTCTTTTTCCCAAAAAAGATTTGTCCTGAAATTTATCCTGGTACTGCTGGCTTTCTCAGCGGGCATACTGGCAGTCATGAATCCGCGGGTGCCGGGTGACTCAGATAATAAAACCCGGAAGGGTATTGATATTGCCATCGCCCTGGATGTCAGTAAAAGTATGCTGGCTACCGACCTGGCTCCCGACCGCCTGGAAAGGGCCCGTCAGTTTATCGGTAAACTCATCCGGGAAATGCCTGATGACCGGGTGGCTCTGGTCCTCTTTGCCGGGAAAGCCTATCTCCAGTTACCACTCACCGTGGACCATGCAGCTGCTTCCATGTTTGTTTCCAGTGTTACTACAGATGCGGTGCCTCAACAGGGAACCGTAATCAGTGATGCACTGCAAATGAGTGCCGGAGTATTCAATCCGGCTGATAAGCGGTTCAAAGCTGTTGTTTTGATTACGGACGGAGAAGACCATGATGCTGATGCGGTCAGTACAGCAACAGAACTGGCAGAAAAAGGGGTAATGATTAATACAGTTGGTATCGGCTCACCCGAAGGAGCTACTATTACAGAGCCTGGTTTGGGACAACCCAAGCGAGACCTGTCGGGAAATGTGATTGTCTCTAAACTGAATGAAGATATACTGAAAGAACTTGCCGCTGTAACCAACGGGGTTTATGTGCGCTTACAGAACAGTGAAGAAGCCATTGCTGTCATAAAAAAACAATTAGCGCAGATTGAACGCAAGGCTTATGGGGATGTGAGTCTGATGCAATTCACCTCCTACTATATATGGCTGGCCGCTGCCATGTTATTCCTCCTTTTGCTGGAGTTTGTTATTCCGGTCACTAAAAAAAACCTGGCCGTATGAATAGATTTTTATTGATCCTTTTTTGCTTACCGGTAATGACCTTGCAGGCCCAGGACAAGCAACAATTCCTCCGGGAGGGAAATAGCTATTACCGGCAAAAGCAATTTGAAAAAGCGGAAGGGGCCTATCTCCGGGCCCTGAAGGATGACCCGTCCAGCAGCCGGGTTAAATTCAACCTGGCCAATACCCTGCAACAACTGGGTAAACAGGAAGAAGCGCTGAAAGCTTTTACGGAACTGGCTGGCACCGCAAAAGAGAAAGAGATCAAAGCCGCTGCCTGGTACAATAAAGGGGTGCTGCTCAGTCAGCAAAAAAAGCTGGAAGAAAGTATTGATGCTTATAAGAACGCCCTGCGGCTGAATCCGGATGATAAAGAAGCCCGGGAAAATCTGCAAAAAGCGCTGCTGGAGCTGAAAAAGAAAAATCCGCCGAAAAAAGAGGAAAAAAAGGATCCTAAAAAGCAACAGCAGAAAAAGCCGCAACAGCCTAAAATGAGCCCCAAAGAGGCCGAACAGCGCCTGAAACTACTGGAACAAAAGGAAAAGGATTTAAATCAGCGGATGCAGAAAGAAAAATCAAAATCCGGGGGAAATCAGGCCAAAGATTGGTGAACCTGACTCCGGGTTCTTTGTTAGTTTTGCACTTATGCAAGTGTACTGTGCCTCCCTTACGCAATACCAGCGGCTGATCACCCGCGAAATCCGGATTGGTGATCTCCTTCTGGGAAATGGCCACCCGATCCGGGTACAAACCATGACCACCACCGATACCATGGATACCCTGGCTACCGTGGAGCAAAGTATCCGCTGTATCGAAGCCGGTGCGGAACTGGTCCGGATTACCGCCCCCTCTATAAAAGAAGCGGAAAATCTCCTCCTGATTAAAAACGAACTAAAGCGAAGAGGCTATACCACCCCGTTGGTAGCCGATATTCATTTCACCCCCAACGCGGCAGAAGTAGCCGCCCGAATCGTGGAGAAAGTGCGGGTGAATCCGGGCAATTATGTAGATAAGAAAAAATTTGAGCAGATCGACTATACCGATGCGGAATACGCGGAGGAAATCGAACGCATCCGGGATCGGTTTACCCCTCTTGTAAAAATCTGTAAAGAATATGGTACCGCCATGCGTATTGGTACCAATCATGGTTCGCTGAGTGACCGGATCATGAGCCGATATGGGGATACGGCAAATGGCATGGTGGAAAGTGCTATGGAGTTCCTGCGCATTGCCCGCGGCGAAGCCTATCACAATATCGTGCTGAGTATGAAGAGCAGCAACCCCCAGGTGATGGTACAGGCCTACCGTCTGCTGATCAAAACCATGATGGATGAATTTGGCGAAGCTTATCCGTTGCATCTCGGGGTAACCGAAGCCGGAGATGGCGAAGATGGCCGGATCAAAAGTGCAGTGGGCATCGGCACCTTACTGGAAGACGGGATTGGTGATACAATCCGTGTTTCCCTCACCGAAGATCCTGAATTTGAAATACCGGTTTGTAAAGACCTGGTCAGCCGTTATCAGCTGCACCAGAAAACGGAGGGAGGAGTAGTCGTACCAACTATCGATAAACTGACCTATTCCCCATTTGAATACAAACGAAGGGAAACAATTGCTGTCAGTAATATTGGCGGCAAACAGGTGCCCGTGGTGGTGGCTGATCTGAGTAAAATAGAAAAAATCACTCCGGCTAATCTGCAAAGTGCCGGATATACTTATAATGAGGTAACGGATAAATGGACGATCAGTGATGCAGCGGCGGATTATCTCTTTACCGGCCACCAGTTGCTGGATTTTGAATTACCCGGTACGGTTAAAGTGATCGTATACCCGGATGCCTGGTCTTCGGCAGCATCCCCGGCTACTTACTACCCGATTTTTGATGCGGCAGGATATGCAACGGCGGAAACAAAAAGCGACCAGTTGAATTTTGTGATGTTTGATTGTTACAGTGATGACAACCAGGTGAACGATTATACCCATCTGGAAGTGCTGGCCAATGATCCGGCGGTGGTACTCTGTCTGAGCAGCACGAATTCAAACGCAATGCAGTCCGTTCGCCGCATGTTTGTGGAATTACAGCAACGGGAAATACTGAACCCGGTGGTGCTGGTGACTGATAGTCCGGCGCAAACACCCGATGAGCACCTGATTCATTTTGCTGCTGAAACAGGTGCGTTGTTACTTGATGGAATGGGTGATGGTATCTGCCTGGGCTATACCCGTTCTGCCAAAATGGATACCGTACAGGCAAAGGGCAGAACCTATTTGCCGGTTCAGAATAGTTACCAGTTTACCAATAATACGGCTTTCAGTATACTTCAGGCCACCCGTTGCCGGATTTCAAAAACAGAATATATCAGTTGTCCCAGCTGTGGCCGCACCCTCTTCGACCTCCAGGAAACCACCGCAAAGATCCGGGCGGTTACCAATCATCTTAAAGGGCTTAAGATTGCGATCATGGGCTGTATCGTCAATGGTCCGGGTGAAATGGCGGATGCTGATTTTGGTTATGTGGGAAGCGGACCCGGTAAAATCACACTTTATAAAGGAAAAGAAGTGGTCAAACGGAATGTAAACAGTGAAGTGGCCGTGGAAGAACTGATTAATTTATTAAAAGAGAACGGGGCCTGGGTGGACTTATAATTGCCTGTATGAAAAAACAAATCTGGGTACTGGCCTTTTTGGCAGCTTTGCTGGCAGATATTGCCGGGATACAAAATAATAATGAGCTTATCCAATGGATCAGTAAACCCCTGATCCTGCCTTTCTTGCTCCTGTATTTTTATTCGGCCATTCATTCAGTCAGCAGCTCACTGATAAAATGGATATACCTGGCACTTTTCTTTTCCTGGGCCGGAGATGTATTGCTGATGTTTCAGGGAGAAAATGAACTCTTTTTCCTGCTTGGATTGAGTGCTTTCCTGCTGGCACATATTTTTTATATACTTTTTTTCCATTTTGTACGTATCAGAGAAAAAATTGCCGGGAATGGATGGTTCTTGTTGGGGATAGTAATTTATTATAGTGTGCTGATGAGAAAGCTGTCCCCTTATCTTGAAGCGTTAACCATACCTGTAAGAGTGTATGGACTGGTGATCAGTATTATGTTGCTGATGGCGATGCACATGACGGCCTTGCCGGTTAAAAAAACAGGATGGACGATGCTGGCCGGCGCGGCATTATTCGTATTGTCCGATTCCGTGCTGGCAATCAATAAATTTTATCAGCCTTTTGACCTGGCCGGACTGGTGATCATGCTGACTTACGGGGCAGCGCAGTATTATATAGTAAAAGGAGCAATTGAGTATCTTCGTACCGGTAGTAAATAATTTATCATCAAATTTCCCTTGCGGAACGGGTAGCATGCAACGAACAGATTTTTTAGTGATCGGATCAGGAATTGCCGGATTGACTTATGCCCTGAAAATGGCCAACCGGTTTCCGGAGCGGAAAGTACTGGTCATGACCAAGGCTGTAGATGACGAAACCAATACGAAGTATGCGCAGGGCGGTATTGCGGTGGTGAATGATATGGAGAATGACAGTTATGCCAAACATATTGAAGACACGCTGATAGCCGGTGACGGTATCTGCAATGAAAAAGTGGTGGAAATTGTGGTGAAGGAAGGGCCGGAAAGAGTACAGGAAATTATTGACTGGGGAGCGCAGTTTGATAAGGAAGAAGACGGGGATTATAAGCGTGGAAAAGAAGGGGGGCACTCTGAGTTCAGGATCCTGCATCATAAGGATGTAACCGGGAAAGAAATGGAAAGAGCCCTGCTGGAAGCTGTGGACCGGCAGCCGAATATTGAATTCGTCCATCACTGCTTTGTCATCGATATCATCACCCAGCACCATATGGGTTTCCTGGTTACGAAAGCCACCCCGGATATTGAATGTTACGGGGTCTATGTGCTGAACCTCGAAACCAACCGCATCGAAAAAATCATTTCCAAGATCACTGTACTGGCTACCGGCGGAAATGGCCAGGTTTACCGCACGACCACCAATCCGTCCATTGCCACCGGCGATGGTGTAGCTATGGTGTACCGGGCAAAAGGAAAGATCGAGAATATGGAGTTTATCCAGTTTCACCCTACTGCTTTGTATGAACCGGGCTTAAGGGGTCATGCCTTCCTGATTACGGAGGCAGTAAGAGGGGATGGTGGTATTTTACGCAATATGAAGGGGGAAGCATTTATGGAACGCTATGATCCTCGGAAGGATCTCGCACCCCGTGATATTGTAGCCAGGGCGATCGATAGTGAAATGAAAAAAACGGGTACGGAACATGTATGGCTCGACTGCCGCCATTTCAGCAAGGAAAAATTTACTGAACACTTCCCGAATATTTATGAGAAATGCCTCTCCATTGGTATTGACATCACAAAAACTATGATTCCGGTAGCACCTGCCGCGCATTACAGTTGCGGGGGTATCAAGACCGACGAGTGGGGCCGCAGCTCTGTCAAACATCTTTATGCCTGTGGCGAATGTGCCAGCACCGGCTTGCACGGGGCCAACCGCCTGGCCAGTAATTCACTGCTGGAGGCCATGGTCTTTGCCCATCGTTGTTTCCTCGATGGAGCGGAGATTATAAAAGATATCGCATTTAACGACTCGCTTCCGGACTGGAATGCGGAAGGCACCACTGAACCGAGGGAGATGATCCTGATTACCCAGAGTCTTAAAGAACTGCAACTGGTCATGAGTGATTATGTGGGGATTGTAAGAAATGACACCCGTCTGCAGCGGGCCATGCGCCGGCTCGATCTGCTGTGGGAAGAAACAGAACAGCTCTACCAGAGCAGTTCATTGTCACCCCAACTGCTTGAACTGCGGAATATGATCACGGTGGGATACCTGATTGTAAAAGGGGCCAGCTTCCGGAAGGAAAGCCGTGGTCTGCATTTCAATACCGATTATCCTGAAAAGAGCGTGCTGGTACAGAATATTGTACTCTAAAACAGACTTCCGCGGAAAGGAAAGCGTTCTCACTATTATCTTTGTGCAGCAATGTATTATATCATATTCGGTTTATTGTACCTCATATCCCTGCTGCCTTTTTTTATCCTCTATGGCATCGCGGATTTTCTTTTTATAGTGATTTATCTTGTCCTGGGATACCGGAGAAAAGTAATCCTGGAAAACCTGCGTAATAGTTTTCCGGA
>DAORKK010000023.1:18698-30685 GCA_035439525.1 Chitinophagaceae bacterium | reverse complement strand
GATGGCGGTCCGGCCGTGAATGCACAACTCTATGTGGTGGCAGGTATCTGCTGCGATCCGGCGGGTAACCTCTATATCACCCATAGCAGCAATCATGGGGTGGTCCGCAAAGTGACAAACTGTAATAATGTAACGATCAGTCAGCAACCCGCCAATGTAAATATCTGTATAACGGGCAATGCCAGTTTCTCCGTAACAGCCGCCAATGCCCTTACCTATCAATGGCAAATGAACAGCGGACCGGGCTGGACGGATATCACCGACAATGCAATGTACGCGGGGAGCCAGACCAATAACCTGACCGTGACGGGTGTGACCACAGCCATGAATAATTATCTCTACCGCTGTACGGTGAGTAATAACTGCGGACCGGTCTATACCACGACCGCCACGCTTTTTGTGAATACCCTGGCCACACCGGTGGTTACCATCACAGCCAATTTCAATAATATTTGTGCGGGTACACCGGTGGTGTTTATGGCAGCGATCTTTAATGGCGGGTCCGCACCCGTTTATCAATGGCGGAAAAACGGACAGCCGGTTGGCACTAACAGTAATGCCTATACGGATAATACATTGGTGAACGGGGACCAGATTCGCTGTGACCTTACTTCCAGTGCCAGCTGTGTGACCACCAGCAACGCGAGCAGCAATACCATCAATATGTTTGTGAATGCCCCCGTAACGCCAACGGTAACGATCAGTTCTTCGGCTACGGGACCGGTTTGTTATGGTACCCCGGTTACATTTACCGCTACGACCACCCACGCGGGCAGTAGTCCGCATTATACCTGGTTTAAAAATTCAACCAACCTGTTCCTGGATAGTCCGGTCTATACGGATAATGCCCTGAATGATGGCGATGTGATTATCTGTGTGATGCGGACTTCGCTGATCTGTGTGACTTCGGAAGTAGTATTGAGTAATCATATTTTCGCCGCGATAAATCCGTTGGACCCGCCGGCTATTACGGTTACCACCGCCTCCACCACCGTCTGTCGCCATACACCCGTACAGTTTACTGCTATGGTGGTCAATGGGGGACCGAATCCTGTTTATACCTGGAAGAAAAATAATCAGCCCGTGGGTACAAACAGTCCGGTGTATACGGATAATAGTATGGCGAATGGAGATCAGGTTACCTGTGAACTGCTGTCCAATGCCCCTTGCGTGTCTGCTAATACTGCCATCAGTGCCCCGGTGATCATGACGCTTCGTCCCGATCCGGTAGTGAGCCTGGATCAGCGAACGGGTTTATGCAGCGGAACGAGCCGTGAGCTGGATGCCGGTAGTTTCAGCAGTTATGCCTGGAACACGGGCGCCAGTACCCGCACAATCACAGTGAACAATACCGGTATGTATGCGGTAACGGTTACTGATGCCAACGGATGCAGGGGTGCCGATACCACATATATCAATCAGTTGTATCCATCACCGGCTTTATTTTTACCGGCTGATACGGCTATATGTGCGTATGGCAGTTTAGTGCTGAATCCGCTCCGGAATTATCCTTCCTATCAATGGAGTACCGGCAGCAATACCTCATCACTGAGCATCACTCAGCCAGGAACGTACTGGCTGGAAGTAACCGATGCGAACAACTGTACCGGCCGTGATTCGGTAATCGTCAATCCGAAGGAATGTCTCAAAGGCCTCTATGTGCCCTCGGGCTTCACTCCCAATGGGGATGGAAAGAATGATGTACTGAAACCCTTCCTCTTCGGGAATGTAAAAAAATATGAGTTCCGCATATTCAATCGCTGGGGCGAAACGGTCTTTGTTACTAAAGACCTTACAGCCGGCTGGAATGGTCTGTATAAAGGGATGCCGCAGGATGCGAATGTATTTATCTGGTCCTGTCGTTATCAGCTGGAAGGGGAGGAAGAGAAAACGGAGAAGGGTACGGTGGTGCTGATAAGGTGAATTTAAATTCCCCGGTTTTATATTGTGTCACCCCTTCGGGGTTCCAGAGATCATGGGTGGGACGACGAACCCCGGGTTGACACCCGGGGCTATTAATCGTTCAACCCCGTTGGGGTTGAGAGTGTGTCTGTATTGGAGAGTCTTTCCGCTTTTCACCTTACGGAACCGAATGTTCTTGTCACCCTGCCTGTCCCGCCAGATGCGGGAGTAGTCCCACAAAAAATTATTCTACCGGGCTGAAAACTGATTTTCAGCGGGACGTACTTCGTACCTCGTACTTCGTACTTATTTAGCTCCTGTTATCCTGTACTTCGTACGGTTCATTTCATTGCTGTTATACATTTTTACCATATCGCCATAGATGGTAATGCTGCGGGTCTCCGGACAATAACTGCCCCTGACATTTTCACCTCGGTAATAGGGCACACCTGGTTTGTAAGGATCTGCCTTGCCTTCTACCCTGTACAAGGGAATAGTAGTGCGGGTGGCGGCGCCGGTTCCGGTTTTGCTGGCTTCCCCCATTTGCATGACGAATTGCACGAAAAACTTTCCGCCCTCCGTATTGTTAACCAGAAATTCAAAATCAATATCGATGTAATTGGCTACTATTTTTTTTATGACAAAACGAAAACTTACCACGTTAGCCTTTGTAAAGGTCACCTCTTTGGATCCTGTAAGCACACAGGTAAATTCTTTATAGGTCCCGGCCATATGTGATGCATAATCGGTAATCACGGGTTCTGTTTTCTTTTCCACCGCCATCACCGGTTTTACCCTGGTTTTCGTGATCGCCAGTAATGAATCACAGTTGAGTTTAGGTAAGGCCGGCAATTTAATACCCGGCTTTACCGGTTCGGGTTTACGGATACAACGGACCGGGAATCCGGTTTGGGTTGGATAGACACCAAAACGAAGATCACTGCGTTGCTCTCCCTTGCTGACCAGTAATAGTATAGCCCGGGCTTCTTCAGTTTGATTTGGCTGCGGAGTCCTTGTCCACCAGATACCTTCAAAGCGGGTACCCAGACCGCCACCTTTTAACAGGAGCTGACCGCCATTGTCGAACCCCAACGCATAGAGAATATCAGCAGAAACAGAGTCTGAACAACCCACTTTTTTCAGCTGCATAAATTCCTCCTCCGTTGGAATAGCCCAGCCGGCCGGGGCAAGTCCTCGGGGATCCGTCACTGCATACCAGTTGTATAGCAACCTTGTCTTGCTTTGTGTATTGGGAATATAACTGACATGGTAGAAGGCAGGCTTTTTCTCCTGGCTTTTCTGATGAAAATCAGTGATGGAGACCGCTTTATAAATGGAATCGCCATTGGCAAAGACACGGGTATTCAGATCCTGGTAATCCCATTGCTGCCGTCCGACAGGTATTACATTCCGGCGATAAAACAGCTGTCCTTTTTTATTGATATAACTGGTTTCCTCATCCAGTGTTACCGCGGCCAATCCGTCACGGAACTCCATGCCATTGCTGAACCGCAGCGGGCTGATCAACCGGCCCGTATTATCAACATATCCGTATTGACCATCTTCAAATTTTACCAGGGCCACACCTTCCTTGAAACTACCCATACCTAACTGATAGGGTCCGTAGTTTTCATTTTTAAGGTTGGTATACTCCATCAGCAGCTTGCCTTTTGTGTCATACAGATAGGCTTTAAGTTTATCACGGAACAGGAGACGATCATCTGCAAGCTTGCGGCCCAGCCAGTATTTTAATGGAATGATTTCACGACCTGTTGTATCAATTAACCCGATACCGGAGGCTCTGCGGGCGAGGGCCACTCCATTAATAAATTCACCGGCATCTATATAAACCGGTTTGAGTATAAACTGACCGCTGTTGTCGCTATATCCGTTTGCGTAATTCAGTTTACTGATGGTTCCATCCGGCAATGTGTCTTTCACTTCACCACCACGGGTGGCAGGAAACAAGCCCTTATAATACTTCCCCCTGAGTATTCTTTCTTCTTTATTGAAACAACAGGCATCCGGGATATAGATCAGCATTTTTCCGCTGCTGTCGTATAGTCCGCCACCCGCATTGGGACTGAACGTTCTGTAATGTAATACACCATTGCTGAAAAATTTGGCATTGTTGTCAAAGAATCCTTCCCCGTGTTTCATACTGAAAACCGTATGCCCTTTTTCATCCAGTATCGTCCAGGGGTCTGTTGATTTTTTTTGTACCAGCAACCGGCCCTCTCTGAAATCACTGACTTCCTTGTATTCAGCAGGCAAAAGGAGTTCTCCTTTTTTATTGGCAAACCCATTTATATACTCTCCATTACTCAGCAGATAAAATCCGCTTTTCAGTAATTCTATTTTCTTGTATTCCGCCGGCAAGGTTATTTTACCTGTTTTATCGGTTAATCCAAGTTTTCCTTCTTTTTTAAAAATGGCAATGTTGTTATCAAATTGTCCCAACGAATCAAAAGAAGCGGGTATCAGCCATTTTCCCTTTATATCGATCAGGCCGTATTTATTATTCACGACGACCACCGCACCGGCGGAGGTAAACGGGAAGGCATTATTATAAATACAGGGCAATATGATTTTTCCTTCGGGATTACTATAGCCCCAAAGCTTACCATCGCGGAAGGGGATGAGGGTCTGAGCGTGAAGGATTGTACTAAATAAAAGGATGGACAGAAGGGCAGGCAAAATCCGTTTCATAACAGCTTTATTAAAGTTGCCGGAAACAGGAAGAATAACAAAGTGCCGTTTACCGGCATAGTTCAGGTAATGGGAGGAGGATACTATACGGATGAAGGGCTATCCGTTCAGCCAATGAATTGCATCGGGGTAAGTTGTACTGCAAGTTAGGAAAAAGTGGTAAAAAGTTGTAAGTAGTAAGTGGTAAGTTTTAAGTGATTCCTGCCGGAGTTTATATAAAGAAACCCCGCAAAGGGGGTTTCTTCAGAGTTATTTTGCCGCTCAAAGCTTGCTCTAAACTAAAATGACTTTTCCCGGGCTACTCACTACTCACTACTCACCTCTCACTACTCACTACTTTGGTAATATCGGCCTCTTATACTGACTATACCACACAATCTTCCCCTTCTTCAGCATATTGATATCATGAAAATAAGCGGAGTCGGCTTTGCCGGATTTGTAAGTATCAATCTCTTTGTACCAGGTAACGACAATCTCGTCTTTTTTGTCGACGGAATACATTTTATGCCAGGTATCCATGCTGATGACTACGGAACTGAGGCTGTCGCGGCTCTTGCCCCACATCTGCATCAGGCTGTCGCGGGTCATGTGCAGGGATTTACCGGAGGTAAGGTCCACATCCACCGTATCGGCCATAGCATCGCCAAGGCCTTTCATATTACCATCGGCCCAATCTTTGTAGGACTGTAAAACGGTTTTGAGATCGGCATCCGATACATTGGTGCTCCAGTTGCTGGTGTAAGTGGCTGTATAAGGCAGACCAGCAGGTGTATCGGTATTACCGGTTGCGGCTGCATCGGTGGCAGGCACTTCTTTCTTTTCATTGTTGCAGGCAAGAATAGCGAGCAGGACGAAAGAGATCATGATCTTTTTCATTATGTTGGTTTTTTTGGTTGCGGCGCCGGAAAGGGTAAAGAGGGAGTGTTCAGGGGGGTTGGTTGTTTAAGGTAGCGCAATTTGGTGAAAGCTAGAAGTTTAGTTTTTTTAGGAGGTTTGGCAAGTCGGCAGTCGGCAGTCAGCAGTCGGTAGTCAACAGCCCGTCCTGATGGCAATCGGTTGGCGGAGAGTCGTTAGTGAGTGAAGGGGCTGTTACTTACAACTTAAAACTTTCTACGTATCACTTTACAATATGTAGTAAACTACTGCTTAATCACATAGCTGTTGTCAGTGTTTAAACAACTAAATTTCACTGATAGTTTTTAGTCATATTAATGTCAAATTGTTTACTGATTTCGTGAACAAGCAGTCAATATTTTAGTTAAATTACTATAAGAAGATTTAATTGCATAGAGTTTAACCGGATAATACACCAACCAGCTGCCGGTTATTTTAAGGCAGCGAAACAAAAAACCAACGGTCGGCAATGCTATGTATTGTTGTTCCGTATTAAACACGTAGTCAAGTGGTTGCCCCGGCAACTATGCGAACAACGATTGGCATGCAAATATTATCCTCCACTCGGCTGCTTACTGCAGGTCTGGTTCTGTTAACCACGACCCTTTTAATCGTATTATACGTTTCGGTTTATCAGGCAAAGAAAGTCAGGGATACGTCTGAACAGGTGAATGCCACCCAGTTGATCATTGAACATACCCAGAAACTGGTAATGACAGCCCTGGATAATGAAACAGGTGCCCGCGGCTATATTATAACCGGTAATGAGGATTTCCTGGATTCTTTACATAATGCTGACTTATACCTGCAATCGGAGATTGTACAGCTAAAAGACCTGCTGGGCAAAAACCTGGAACAGCAGCAATTACTCGACAGCCTGGTTAAATTTATACAGTTAAGGATTCTCTTTTCACAAGATCTGATCAGGGCTAAGCGGGAACAGCCACCTGATATATCAAAGAGAATGGTTGAAAACGGAGCAGGGAAAGAACATATGGATCACATCCGTATGTATGGAAATAAAATGGAGAAGTCGGTCATCGCTATGCTGGCACTCCGTAAAAGGAATAATGAGCAAAGTATACAGCGGCTGAATTATATTCTTTATTCAGTACTCGCTGTTGTCTTTATAGCAAGCCTGATCACTATCCGGAAGCTACATCGGGATATTCGTAACCGGGAGGCAGGGGAAAAAAAATTCAGGGCTCTCCTGGACGCCGCACCCGATGCCACCATCATTGCGGATGAAAAAGGAATCATCCGGATGATCAACAAACAAGCGGAAGATTTATTTGACTATTCCAGAAATGAAATGACCGGGCAACCGGTGGAAATACTGGTGCCGGCGAATCTCCACACGGTACATGTGCATCACCGCAATACATTTATGAAAAAGGCCAGTCTGCGACCCATGGGAGCAGGACTAGACCTTTATGCGGTGAAAAAAGGAGGTATCCAGTTTCCGGTGGAGATCAGTCTATCCCCGATACATTCGGATGAGGGACTGATGGTGATTGCCTCTGTAAGGGATATCACCCAGCGTAAACAACTGGAAAATGCCCTGCGCCGCAGCAATGCAGAAATGGAAGCATTTACCTATTCCGTGTCCCATGATCTGCGGGCGCCGCTCCGGGGGATTGTGGGTTTTACCACCATACTCGAAGAGGACTACGGGGATAAACTGGATGACGAGGGACACAGGATCACAGGGATCATCCGTTCCAATACCCTTAGAATGGGACACCTGATTGATGATCTGCTGGCTTTTTCCCGGCTGGGCAGGCAGGAACTGCAGAAAACAGAGGTCATGACCGGTGAGCTGGTAAAGGATATCATCCGGGAACTGATGTTACCGGAACCTTCAAAACCAATTCAGTGGACAATCGCGGAATTACCCCCGGTATATGCTGATATAAAAACACTTCGACAAGTGTGGATCAACCTGTTATCCAATGCCGTGAAATATTGTTCCAAAAAGGATGAACCAGTTATCACGGTCGGCTATAAGGAAGAAAATGGAGAACAACTGTTTTTTATCCGGGATAACGGTGTGGGATTTGATAATAAATACCGGGATAAACTCTTCCGGGTATTTCAGCGGCTGCACAGTGAGGATGAGTTTGAAGGCACGGGTGTGGGACTGGCCCTGGTGGAAAAGATCATTTCGAGACATGGCGGCAGGGTATGGGCGGAAGGGGTGGTGGGAGAAGGCGCGTGTTTTTATTTTTCGTTACCAAAAGGATGAGGGAGTCGGGAGTCCTCCTTCGCTGAAGCTTCGGAGGATAAATCAACAGCCCCTCCTAAGAAAACAACCTTATTAACTTATCAACTAATCAACCATTAAACCTTTCCTTATGCCACACACCAACTCCGTCGAGATCCTGCTAGCCGAAGACAGTCAGCATGATGCCGAACTGACGATCCGCGAACTGAAGAAACATAATATGGCCAATAACCTCGTGCATGTGAAAGACGGGGAGGAAGCCCTTGATTTTATTTTTGGAAGAGGGAAATATGCGGCCCGTAATGATAGCATTCATTTTCCCAAAGTGATCCTGCTGGATATCCAGATGCCCAAGGTAAACGGGATTGAAGTATTGAAAGAAATTAAGTCTGATCCGCGGACCCATAATATACCGGTGGTGATTCTCACTTCTTCCAAAGAGCATCCGGATGTGCAACGTTGTTATGAACTGGGTGCCAACAGTTATATCGTGAAGCCCGTGAATTTTGAAGGATTTGCGGAATCGATCCGTAACCTGGGCTTTTACTGGTTGTTGCTCAATCAGCCACCTACCCCATAAACAAGAACAAATGAACAAAGGATTAAAAATATTGATGCTGGAAGACAGTCCTACAGATGCTGAACTGATCCAGCGTGTATTGAAAAAAGAATTCGCCAATTGCCGGTTTGAACTCACGCTTACCCGGGATAGTTTTCTAACAGCACTGGAAGAATTTAACCCACATCTGATTCTGGCCGATAATTCACTGCCGCAGTTTGATGCTATGGACGCCTTGCTGATTGTCCGTGAAAGGGGTATACAGCTTCCCTTTATAATGGTATCCGGTACCACGAGTGAGGAGTATGCAGTAAAGATCATCAAGGCCGGGGCGGATGATTATATCCTGAAGGACAGGCTAACCCGTCTGCCAGCTGCCATTGAAACGGCTATTCGTTACCGGGAAGCAGAAAATGAGAAAAGGAAGGTTGCGGCTGAGTTGGAGAAAAGCGAAGAAAAGTACCGCACGATTGTAGACCGGATCTCCGATGGCTTTATGATTGTGGATAAGGAATGGGGGGTGGTGTATGCGAATCAGATGGCGGATCAGATGTTTGGCAAACCCAGGGGTTTCCTGACGGGTAAAGAATTGAACAAGGAGTTTCCCCAGGCAGTGGGCCGGCCTTTTTTCAACGCATATCTCGAGGCCATGGAGAAAGCAGAAAAACAATATGTGGAAGAATATTCCGTGGTGGCTGATCGGTGGTTGCAGGCCAGCCTCTATCCCTCTGAAAACGGGGTGGCTGTTTTTTTCCGGGATGTATCCGGACAACGAAAGGCGGAAGAAGAAGTAAAAAAGAGTGAAGAGCGTTTCAGGATCTTGCTGGAGCGCATTTCCGATGGTTTTATTGTACTGGATCGTGAATGGAGAGCGTTGTATGTGAACCGGGCTGCTGAAAAAATGTTTCAACGTCCGCCTGGTTATCTCATGGGCAAAAGGATGCAGGACGAATTTCCGGGTTCAGAGAAGCGTCCTTTTTTACTCGCCTACGGAGAAGCAGTAAAGACCGGGGAAAAACAATACCTCGAAGAGTATGCGCCTACCATTGATTGTTGGCTACAGGCCAGTATCTATCCGACAGATGATGGGGTTGCAGTTTTTTTCCGGGATATAACCATCCGGAAAAAAGCGGAAGCGGCCACCCTGAAGGCCAGGCTTGAACTGGAAAAGAGTGAGGAAAAATACCGGAACATGGTAGAACGGATCTCCGATGGATTTATGGTAATGGACCGGGATTGGAAGGTTACTTATATTAACGCTGTGGCGGAAAAATTATTAAACCGACCGCCGGGTTATCTGCAGGGGAAGAAAATGCAGGAAGAATTTCCCGGGTCATTGGACCGGCCTTTCTTTAATGCATATGAAGCGGCTTTGCGCTCGGGACAAAATAAATATATTGAAGAGTATTCGGTTTCGATTGACCGGTGGTTTCAGGCCAGTATCTATCCGTCACCGGATGGGGTGGCTGTATTCTTCCGGGATACTACTGAACAACGGAAAGCGGAAGAAGAAGTACGCAAGAGTGAAGAGAAATACCGGGTTTTTATTCACCGCATCACGGATGCTTTTATTTCGCTGGACCGCAACTGGTGTTACACCTACCTCAATAAACAGGCGGGGGATATGTTTAAACGTAAACCGGAAGAGCTGATCGGCAAGAATGTATGGGCCGTTTTCCCGGATGCGATTTATTCTTCCACCTTCAAAGCCTACAGCCAGGCCATGACCGAACAGCGGTATATCAGTAATGTGGATTATTATGCTCCGCTCGATCTCTGGCAGGAGAATCATATATATCCTTCCGCAGACGGGATAACGGTTTTCATCCGCAATATCACGGAAAAGAAAAAACTGGAGCTCGAACTGATCGACCGGCAAAAAAAAGAGCAACAACAAATGATTGCGGCCGCCATTGAAGCCCAGGAAAAAGAACGGAATGCAATTGCAATTGAACTGCATGATAATGTGAATCAGATCCTGGTAGGAACCAAAGTGATGCTATCCATGGTGCGTGAAAATCCGGAAAAAGCAGCATCTATGCTGCAGACCTGTATGGATAACCTGATGCTGGCGATTAATGAGAACCGGAAAATAGCACACGAACTGGTAACTCCCAATCTGCAAAAAGAAACACTGGTACAACAACTGAACGGGTTATGTGATAATATGCTTCGTCCGGCAGGCATCGAACCTTTTTTACAACATGAACATTTTACAGAGGATCATCTTTCCGATAATCAGAAACTTGCTGTTTACCGCGTGGCCCAGGAACAATGCACGAATATTATCAAGTACGCAAAGGCAGCATCCGTCATTATGACCCTTTCCACGCCCGGAGAAAGTTTTGTCTTCCGGATCACGGATGACGGGGTGGGGGCAGATCCGGCAACATCAAAGAAAGGGATCGGGTTACAGAATATCAGTAACCGGATCGCCGTCTTTGGAGGTACGGTACAGTACAATACTAAAACGGGCGAGGGTTTTGAACTGGAGATTAATATGCCGGTCGGGTAAAGTGTACATAGTATGCGCAGAAGTTTGACAATTATCATACCTGTAATAAACAGCAGTATAAAATGAATACGTTTATATACTTAAATTAAGACAATGATGTCCCGGATAGTAAAAAAAAGAAAGCTATTTGATTATTCTTGTACCGTACCCAATCAATAACATCGTTAAAGCATTATTTTGTCCGATTTATACAGTAACGAGGAAGTATTAAAAAAGGCATTGGAACAGACAGCAACCTGCTGGAAAAAATTTCCTCACCTCACAGATACAGATTTTATAAGTGACTTTACCCAATGCCTGCATTGGCGATATGAAGGGCAACCTTCAGCAGAGGCGATGAATACTTACCTGAAGGAGTTTGAAATTCCGCAGGCTTTCTTGTTTGATATTCTGGCGAATCGTTTTCCATTAGTATTATCCTCACAAACGCTGCTGATCAGTACTATCTGTACAGCCGCCTCCGGTCATAAGCAGATCACCCTGCTTGATCTTGGTTGTGGTCGCGGTGAGCAACTTGTCCGTATCCTCCATGCACTGAATGAATTACCTGAATTAAGAAAAGTGACGGTGATAGGAACGGAGATACTGGAGAGTTCACTTGATTTCTGCGCCAGCTATTTGGTTTCGGTGAGTCACCGCTTTCGTTTTAACCTGGAGTTTCGTGCCCTGTCCGGACCTGTGGAAAATATGATCCGTGAATCTGTTCATGATTTGATACCTGAACAATCCGGGGCCCTGCTGATCAATGCGTCGTTGCTGATGCATCATGTGCAGCAGGTAGAAAAGCGCCGGGCCATTTTTGAATTACTCTATTCCCTTCAACCGGCCCTGCTGACTATGGTGGAACCGGATACGGATTGTTTTACCGACGATGCGAATCAACGCATCCTGAATGCTTACGAACATTTCGGCAGCTTGTATACATATATCAGCACCCTTCCGGTAAATGCATCAGAGCGAAAGGGATTGAAACAATTTTTCCGGAATGAACTCTATGATACCCTGGTATTATCCGATACGCACCGGTTTGAAAAGTATATCCGCGGAGAGGATTGGATCAGTCTGGCAGCTGAAGCTGGTTTTGTAAGCAAACCTGTTTCCGGGCTGGCCTCCCTGCCCGAAGTACCCGGTATTAAAATAGAGGAGAGGCCCGCCGGCTATGTGAGTTTTTCTTTTCAGGGCTC
>DAORKK010000023.1:16800-18598 GCA_035439525.1 Chitinophagaceae bacterium | reverse complement strand
ATTTCACCACAAACCGATACCCCACTCCCGATTCGGTCAGGATATACTCCGGACGGTTGGGATCGGTTTCGATCTTCTTGCGGAGCTGGGCGATAAAGACCCGCAGGTATTGCGACTGGCTGATAAATCCCGGGCCCCAGATGGCGCGGAGTAAATATTGGTGGGTCAGCACTTTCCCTTCATTACGGGCCAGCAGGGCCAGCAGACTGTATTCGGTCAGCGTGAGTTTCAGCAATTCCTTATTCTTTTTAACAGTACGGGCTGTCAGATCAATTTCAAGATCTGTACCGCCAATCAACGAATTACTGTCTTCTGCCAGGGCCGTACGGAGCGCCGAACGCATACGGGCCAGGAGTTCCCCGGTACGAAATGGTTTGCCGAGATAATCATTGGCCCCATTATCCAGCGCCATCACAATATCTTCCTCATCTTTCTGTACAGAAAGAATAATCACCGGATTGGTATACCACTGGCGCAATGACTTCAACACATCATGTCCGCTTTTATCGGGTAAACCGAGATCGAGTAGTACAAGATCAGGCGGATGATTGGCCGCCATGATCAGTCCTTCTTTGGCAGTGCCAGCGGTTGTAACTGCATACCCGTTGGTCTGCAGGGTAATCTCCAGCAGCTTACGCATCTGCGCTTCATCATCAATCACCAGTATGCCGGGCTTGTTCATTTAATTTAGTTGAATGGTTGATCGTTCCACCGGAAACCGTAGAATAAAACGGGCACCACCCCCCACCGGGGTTTCGAGTTCCACCGTTCCGCCCATGGCTTCGGTAAATCCTTTTACAATGGAAAGTCCGAGTCCGGTACCACTGACCGAAGTATCCTTCAGCCGGTAAAATTTCTGAAAGATGTAATTCACCTCTTCCGGCGGGAATCCCGGACCATTATCTTCCACGGTCAGTTCGAGGGTATCGGTATAACTGTTGGCAATGATATCAATTTTATTGGCTGCGTCAGTATAACGCACCGCATTCATTATTAAATTATACAGGACTGTTTCCAGCATCACTTTATCGAGTTTGCATAAAGGTAATCCCGGGTGAATGTTGATCGTGATCTTCTGCAGGGGCTTGTTTTCTTCCAGTCTTCGCACCACTTCATGAATGGTCTCCTCCACATCACACCAGTCTTTCTTTGGTTTTAAAAAACCGGATTCAATGCGTGACATATTGAGCAGGTTCTCTACCTGCTGGTTCAGCCGGAAAGAAGCTTTGGCAATTTCCTCCACCAGTTGAGTTTTGTTCTCTTCCGACAGATTACCACCCGATTGCAGATTATCCGTTGCACCGATGATGGCGGCGATGGGTGTCTTCAGTTCATGGGAAAGGGAATTGAGAAAGGTATTATAGAGTTTAACAGCTTTTGCTTTTTCTTCACGAAGTCGTGCGAGTTTTTCCACCTGCCGTATTTTATACGTCAGCACGGCATTCACCATGGCAATAATAAAATACATGATCAGCAGGATGGCATCTTCGGTGGACTCCACATGGATGGTAAAATGCGGCGGGATAAAAAAGAAGTCCCAGATAAAAGCGGATAGAGCCGCCGCCAATAGCACGGGAAAGATCTCAAAGGAAATGGCAATGATGGAAACCGTCACGAGTAAGATCAGTGCCACTACGCGGTAACCGAGATAAGGGGTAAGGCCAAAGCAAATAAGGGATACGGTGAGGACACTTAATACGCTGTAGGCATATTGTTTTTTCAGGTCCAGTTTATGCGGGGCAGTACGCGGCATAGCATGAAGGTAGTGAATCCACAAAAAGGATTTGCCTGCGGCAAA
>DAORKK010000023.1:0-16700 GCA_035439525.1 Chitinophagaceae bacterium | reverse complement strand
GCCGCAGGCAAGCATAAAGATTTTATAAAGATTCGGGGCTGCGGGGCCCGGAAATTTCCTTAGCGATCAGTGCGTCTCTACTTTTGTTGATTATTTATTTACTATGTCCGTTTCACTAAAGAAAGCAACCCCCGCCGGTTTGCTCATCGCACTCGGTATCATCTTCGGCGATATTGGTACCTCTCCGCTCTACGTATTGAATGCTATCACCAATGGCAAAATGATCACGGAGGAACTGATCATTGGTTCCCTCTCCTGTATCATCTGGACACTTACCCTGCAGACCACGATCAAGTATGTGATCCTGACCCTGCGGGCCGATAATAAGGGAGAAGGGGGAATTTTCTCTTTATTTGCGCTGGTGCGTCGCCGTAAGAAGTGGCTGGTGATACCGGCCATGGCAGGTGGAGCCGCCCTGCTGGCCGATGGCATGATCACGCCGCCTATCTCCGTGACTTCTGCCATTGAAGGATTGAAACAAGTACCGGCACTTTCTCATATCAGTCAGTGGACCGTAGTGTATATCGTCATTGGTATCCTGTCCGTTTTATTCTTCCTGCAGCAGTTTGGTACGGCGTTTATCGGCCGCTTCTTTGGTCCCATCATGCTGGTCTGGTTTATGATGCTGGCCACTTTGGGTATTTTCCAGATTCCCGGACAGCTGGCGGTTTTAAAAGCCTTCAATCCCTATTATGCGGTGGAATTATTATCTACTTATACCAATGGGTTTTATATACTCGGTGGCGTTTTTCTCTGTACCACGGGAGCAGAGGCGCTGTATTCCGACCTGGGTCACTGTGGAAAATGGAATATCCGGTATTCCTGGATGCTGGTGAAGACCTGTCTTATACTGAACTACCTCGGACAAGGTGCCTGGTTACTGCACATGCACGCCGGGGATATGATCACCCCGGAGATGATTGAAAAAGGATTTAACCCGTTTTATGGGGTGATGCCTTCCTGGTTTGTTTATTTCGGTATCAGTATTGCCACCGCCGCCACTATTATTGCCAGCCAGGCCCTGATCTCCGGTTCCTTTACCCTGGTAAGTGAAGCCATTCGGCTCAATCTCTGGCCCAAACTTAAAATTGTGTATCCCACGGAGACACGTGGACAATTGTATGTACCAGCGGTAAACACTTTACTTTTCGCGGGTTGTATCGGGATGGTACTCTATTTTAAAAAAGCATCCAATATGGAAGCGGCATACGGGCTGGCGATCACGGCTACCATGCTGGCGACTTCTATTCTGTTTGCTAACTTCCTGGTGTTGCACCGCGTGAAGCCAGTATTGGTCTACCTCTATCTTGGTGTTTATCTGACCATTGAAAGCGTTTTCTTTTATGCCAACCTGGATAAATTCCAGCACGGGGGCTACGTGACCCTGATCGTAGGCGGATTGCTCTTTATTGTAATGTACACCTGGTACCGGGCACGCAAGATCAAAAACCGGTATGTGGAGTTTGTACGGCTGGAACATTATATACCACGCATCCAGGAACTCAGCAATGATAAATCGGTAGCGAAATACGCCACGCACCTGGTGTACCTGACCAGTGCGGATAATCCCAAGGAGATTGAACATAAAGTGATCTATTCCATTCTCAGTCGTAAACCCAAGCGGGCGGATATCTACTGGCTGGTGCATGTGGATACCATTGATGATCCGTATACCACAGAGTATAAAGTCACGCATATTATTCCCAATGATATCATCCGGGTGGATTTCCGCCTCGGCTTCCGGGTACAGCCACGGATTAATCTGCTCTTCCGTAAAGTGATTGAAGACCTGGTGGCCAACCGCGAAGTGAATGTAAAGAGCCGTTATGAGGGAATGGATAACCTGGGTATGAACGGTGATTTTTCCTTTGTAGTGATGGAGAAATACCTGAGCCAGGATAATGAACTGCCCTTCTTTGAACGGATTGTGATGAAGCTGTATTTCTGGTTGAAGGAAGTGAGTCTGTCTGAGGAGAAAGGATTCGGTCTTGATACCAGCAATGTAGTGGTGGAGAAATTCCCGCTTGTAGTTGCGCCTGTAAGTAATCTGCGCTTGAAACGGGTGATTGATTAAGCATGCATGACCGGCGCAATAATATGCTCTCCATTTTGATCATCCTGGCAGCCTGGGCGATTGCCCTGGCCTTGGCCTGGGGGGTGTTCAGCAAGTACCGTCACTTGCTCTGATTATTTTTTTACCGGACTCAACAGATGCAGGATACAGGCACTCATGGTCTTCACCGCAATCGGAATGGTGCGTATATAATCCGGGGCAAAACGGGCGGAATGCAGGGAATATAATTCAGTCTCTCCCATTTGCGCCAGAACGTTCTGTTCCGGTGATACTGTACCGACCCACATCAGGTAAGAAGGAATCTTTGAAGGCAACTGTCCGTATTCCCCGAAATCCTCACCAATCATAATGGGCTTTACCGTTGTATAACTGTTGTCACCTCTTTCTTTACTTAAAAAACCTCTTAGTTGTGCGCCCAGCTGTGGATCATTGTAAACGGATTTGATCGACATATCCAGCAACTCATATTGCGGCCATTTTTCTTTTGGAAGTCCTGCCCCAGCCGCCATATTATCACCAATCGTTTTTAAGCGGTCAAGGATGGTCTGACGGGCTGCTGCACTGAAGGAACGGATCGTGAGTTTTAATTGCACCTGGTCCGGAATGATATTACCCACGGTACCACCGTGGATGGCTCCTACCGTAATGACAGCCGGATCGTTGGAAGAGAGACTGCGGCTCACAATGGATTGGATGGCGGTGATATATTGTGCGGATAATAGTATAGGGTCAATGGCTTGTTGCGGCGCTGCACCATGTCCGCCTTTGCCATAGATCGTGATATTCATCATATCCACCGCGGCCATAGAATAGCCATCACAGAAACCGATTAGTCCGGCAGGAAGATCAGCATTATCATGGAAGGCCAGTTGTATATCCGGTTTGGGGATGCGGGCAAAAGCAGGGGAGGCGATTATCTTACGGGCACCTTGTCCGGTTTCTTCAGCCGACTGCGCCAGGAAGATCACCGTACCACTCCATTGTTTACGGATACGGCTCAATAAAGTAGCGGTACCGAGCCAGCTGCTCATATGAATATCATGGCCACAAGCATGCATCGCTGAAACGGGTTGTCCTTCTTTTATATAAATGGCTTCGCTGGCAAAAGGCAATCCCGTTTGTTCCTTCACCGGTAATCCATCCATATCCGTACGGTAAAGGATCACCGGTCCGTTACCATTTTTTAAAACAGCAGCAAAACTGTGAAAGCCGAGTGAGTCAATTATGGTAAAGCCTGACTGGCTCAGTTCTTTTTTAAGAAAAGCGGCTGTATTTATTTCCTGTGTACTCAGCTCGGGGTTTTTGTGGAGGTGCTGGTACCAGGAAGAGTATTGGGGTTGTGCAGATTCTGTTTCTTTGTTTAGTAAAGAAGAGAAGGTTTGGGAGAAACCGGAGATGGGGAGGAGGAGTAGTAGTAGTTTCTTTAGCATGTGTAGCGATTAATTCAAAAGTAAAAAGTCAAAATTAAAAAGGGGAGGCCGAAATTTTGTCTGCTCATGGTTCGGCACGCTCACCATGACAAGAACATCCCGTGTCACCCTGAGTAGCCACAACCAAAAACTTCAGGGCTTGCTCAAAACTTTTAATGGCGTATCGAAGGGCCTGAAAGAAGTTCCCTCCTTCGTCGGGATGACAATCTTACGTAGAGACTAATTGTTGCCTCCCTGTATACCAGCCACTATCCGTAAAGGCCCCCCGCTTCCTTTCCCGATCTTCATGGGTAAGGCTACGACATAAATGCCTTTGGCCGGCAGCTGATCGAGGTTGGCGACATTTTCGAAAGCAGGTTTGTTCGCACCCATCAATAACTGGTGTGTTTTAAAATCCTTGGATTGTCCATAATCAATACTCGGGGTATCCAATCCCAGGGCTTTTATTTTTCGTTTCGTTACCAGCCATTCCGTGGTTACCGGATCAATACCCGGGAAATGTAATTCGGGGATGGCTTCGGGTCCTGTCTTGGGGCTGCCGAAATATTTTTCGCGGTTGGGATAGAATTGGCCGTATCCGGTTTTAAAAAACACGATCGTATTTTCAGGAAGCGGGCCGTTTGTTTTTTCCCAGTGCTCAATATCCGCTATACTCACCAGGTAGTCGCGGTTGGCCAGGGCTTTTTCAGACACATCTATCACCACGGCTTCACCGGTCAGACTGCTGAGCGGCAGTTCATCCACCGTCATTTTGTTTTCCGCAAAATGAATTGGTGCATCCAGGTGGGTACCGCCATGTTCGGGAGTACAAATAGAATAGGAGGAGTAATAATAACCAAGGGCTGTTTTCCCTTCCGCTTCCGTAGAGTGCTGGAAGCTCTTTACATTATTCGGCCAGTACAGGGTGGTACTGTCGTAGGTATAAGTAAGGTCGATCCATTGCATATCAGCAAAAGCAGGGGCTTTTTTGCTTTCTGAACTGCAGGCGGTGAAAAGGAACAGGAGTATGAATGGGAAAAGCTTTTTTACCATAGTTTGTAAAAAGTTTAAAATCAAAAGTAAAAATTAAAAAACAGAAAGCAGGGAATTCCCTAATTTACCGTAACTCCCTTTATTCAGACCGAATTCCATACTTAAATCTTATAACTTACCACTTACAACTCCAACCACATTCCATGGCACAACAAGAACACCTCCTTTACGACTGCATCGTCCTCGGCGTTGGTTCTATGGGCGCCTCTGCCTGTTATCACCTGGCGGCCCGCGGACAAAAGGTATTGGGGATTGAACAGTTCGGGGTGCTGCATACGCATGGGGCGCATAGTGGACATACCCGCATTATCCGCAAAGCCTATTTTGAACATCCGGATTATATTCCGCTGTTGAAGCGGGCTTATGAAAACTGGGCAGTGTTGGAAAGCATGACCGGTGAAAAAATTTATTACCCGACCGGTTTACTTTATGCCGCACCGGCAGGATATCCATTGATTGAACAGGTAAAAGCATCGGCAAAACAGTATACGATTCCTTTACAAATTTTATCAAAGGCTGAATGTAGCGATCGCTATCCGCCCTTCAGCATACCGGATGGTTTTGAGATTGTCCTGGAACCCGAAGCCGGTTTCCTGGATGTAGGGACAGCGATTACGCAATATGCAAAAGTGGCACAGCAACTTGGTGCCGTGATCAGGACCGGGGAGAAAGTATTGGATTGGAAACAGGAGGCAGGAGCAGTTACAGTGCAAACTGATAAAGGAACCTATACTGGTAAAAAACTGGTGATCACTGCCGGGCCCTGGTCTGCAGACCTGATACCCGGGATAAAAGATAAACTGAAGATTACCCGGCAGGTACTTTCCTGGTTACAGCCTGCTTCATTGGATCAATATACTACGGATCGTTTCCCCTGCTGGATGATCGTGAAACCAGGCAGTCCAGGTTCCTATTATGGTTTTCCCGCCATGAAATCCGGAGAAGTAGCCGGTCCGGCAGGCATCAAGCTCGCCCTGCATCATCCGGGTACAACCACCACGGCCGCCAGCATTGATCGTTCGATACACCCGGAGGATCTTACTCATCTCTTATCGTTTGCACAGGAGTATATCCCATCAGCCGGTACTACCATCACCGACACGGCCACCTGTATGTACAGCAATTCACCCGATGAACATTTTATCATCGATCATCTTCCCGGCACTGATAAACAGGTGATTACTGCCTGGGGCTTCAGCGGGCACGGGTTTAAGTTTGTTTCCGTAGTAGGGGAGGTGTTGGCGGATCTGGTAGAAAGCGGGGAGACGGAGGTGAAGATCGGTTTTCTGAACGCAGACCGATTGAGCTAGAGGCTAGAAGCTAGAGGCGAGAAGGGAAACAGCCCATCAACAGGAAGTTGTCAGATGTCAGATGTCGAATGTCAGGGAACAGCCCCTACTAAGGTCTGTTACCTGACTTTCAGGTTCATCCTGCTTTAGGATTCCTTCTAGCCTCTAGCTTCTAGCTTCTCGCTTCTCGCCTCTCTACTGTATTACACTAAACGCCACCGTCTGCACCAATAATTTATACCCGTTATTTTCATAGATACGAAATACATATTCACCCGGACCATAACGGGGAGTTTTGAATTCCATACTGCCTTCTTTCAGTCCATTGGTATATTTCCATTCGATATACTCGTTGGCGTGATAGGCTTTGGCTCCGTAGATGCCGATCCAGTCGGTGGCAAAGCCGGGCAGGTTTTTAAATTTAATCACAATGGGTTCACCCACTTTATATTCCGTTTTTTCAGTCCAGGCCTGCGGCGCGGTGGGATTGTCAGCCGGTGGTTTTACTTCTGCTGGCGGCGTTGTTGGCTGCGCCTGTTGAGTGGGCGTCCATTTATACGTGATGCTGCGTTCTATAAAAAGGGATTCATTACCACCATGTAATGAAAACGTCAGGGTGATATAGGGGTTTATTGTTCCGTCCCTTTTAAGTCCGGGTTGTTTAGGAACAGTAAAAGTGCCAATCATCGTAGCACTCTTGTTTACCTTAGCACATTCATCACCACTTTTTCCTGACTGTGGCTTCATAAATCCCCAATTGCCAAATACTGCATAGCCGCAGATGGAACTGCTTGGCTCACCTGAAAGGTTAGTGAGTATTCCTTTAATCGTAACCTTTTCACCCGGGATAAGCATAGAAGGCCCTTTCAGGTTAGTCCATTCCCAGGCCACTTGTCCCCGGTAGGTATGCCTTTTTTTGTCATTGGACCAGACAGAACTCATTTCGAAGTTCATTCCATAGTCATCCGCCTTTGCGGAAAATAAAAAGGTTGCGTTTCTTTTTTTAAAGGCCGCAACATCTGTCATTTTTTCTTTTACTTCAGATCTTTCCCACACCCCTGTTTGTTGTCCTTTTGAAACGAATGGTAATGGGACCAGGAAGAGGAGGGACAATATTTTAAATAGCGACTGCTGTACCAGACCGGACAGTTTCATAACCATTTATTTTACTGTTTTCCCGGGCGCAAAGAAGGAGCAGCCGGCAGGCATTTACTTTGCTGCCAGGGTAGAATAAGAGTAGTACAGAAAAAATACCGGAATAGCCGGCCTCCGGTACAAATGCCGGGTAGTGATAGTTTTACCCGGGTGCTAAAGACAGTACATAGCGGTAAATTGTGCTAAAAAGTTACAACGTTTTTTAGCTCCTTCCTATGATTTTCGTACAAAGCCCAGAAAAGCTAGAAGCTAGAAGGAATTCTAAAGCAGTATTAACACGAAAGCTAAGCAACATTTCTCAGGAGGGGCTGTTTCCCTTCTAGCCTCTAGCCTCTAGCTTCTAGCTTTTCTCAGAAAAATTCAGTAAATTACGTAACTACCAACTCAACCACCGGACCGCTGCAGATCCGGCTGGTGTTATGAAACAGTGTCTACTATATGGTTTCTTCCTGTTATTTCTTTCTGGCTCACTGGTTTCACAATCAGTGATCTCCATGAAAGTGGAGGGTGCTATTAATCCCGTCACCGCAGATTTTATTAAAGAAGGAATTGAGAAAGCAACCCAACAAAAAGCAGCATGCCTGCTGATTGAATTGAATACACCTGGCGGATTATTGAAATCAACACGCAATATCGTCAGCTATATCCTCGAGTCGCCGGTGCCCGTGATTGTTTACATTTCCCCGGCCGGTTCACAGGCTGGTTCAGCTGGCGTGTTTATCACGTTGGCGGCACATATTGCAGCCATGACACCGGGAACCAATATCGGGGCCGCCCACCCGGTTACACTGCAGGGACAAATGGATAGTATTATGTCGGAGAAAGTGACCAATGATGCAGCTGCTTTTATCCGTTCCATTGCGGAGAAAAGAAACCGGAATACACAGTGGGCGGAGAATGCGGTCCGACGAAGTTTTTCCTATACAGAAACAGAAGCGCTTGAAGATTCCGCCATTGATCTGATTGCGGTGAATGTGCAGGACCTGCTGAACAAGGTGGATGGTAAAACTATTTTGCTGTTTAACGGCACACAAATAACACTGCAAACGAAAACAGCAAAGATTGAACCGTTGAAGATGAATTTCTTTCAGCAGTTTCTGCATACGATCAGCGATCCAAACATCGCGTATATCTTACTCTTGCTTGGTTTTTTTGGTATCCTGTTCGAACTCTTTATCCCCGGTGCTATCCTGCCCGGGGTGATCGGGGGTATCAATCTGATCCTGGCCTACTATGCCATGCATACCCTGCCGATCAATATGGCCGGACTGGCATTAATCCTGTTTGCCCTGATCCTTTTTCTATTAGAGATCAAAGTGGTCAGCTATGGCATACTCGCCATCGGCGGTGTTATTTCCTTATTGATCGGATCCCTGATGCTGATAAAATCGGATTCCCTGCTCGAACTGGTAAGTATATCCAGCACCATTATATACGGGGCTACGGCCGTCATCGCCCTGTTCTTCTTATTTATAATAGCAAAAGGAATAAAAGCACAGAAACGGGAAAACGTTACGGGTCCGTCAGCCTTAATCGGCCGTACCGGCGAAGTAACAGAAACGCTTTCTCCCACCGGAATCGTTTTAGTGAATGGGGAACTGTGGAATAGTGAATCGGTATCCGGAACAGTAGCCGTTGGTGAAAAGGTACGTATTACGGAAGTCAGGAAACTGAAATTATATGTTGAACCTATTACTCACACTTAAATAAATTTTTATGGACCAATTCCAAGGTATGATTGCCGGTATTATTTTATTTGTAATCATTTTATTTTCCAGTGCCATCCGCATTCTCCGGGAATATGAGCGGGGGGTGATTTTCAGGTTAGGCAGGCTGATCAGTAATGATGGGGTAAAAGGTCCCGGGCTCATCCTGCTGATTCCCTTTATAGACCGGATGGTAAAAGTCAGTTTACGTACCGTGGTTCTGGATGTACCTCCCCAGGATGTGATCACCCAGGACAATGTATCCATTAAAGTGAATGCCGTGGTCTATTTCAGAGTCATGGAACCACAGAAAGCCGTGGTGCAGGTGGAGAATTTCCTGGCAGCCACATCCCAGATATCCCAGACGACTTTGCGTAGTGTATTGGGACAATCCGAACTGGATGACCTGTTATCACAACGGGATAAGATCAATCACAAGTTGCAGCAGATCATTGATACCAATACTGAACCCTGGGGCGTGAAAGTATCGAATGTGGAAGTCAAGCAAATTGACCTGCCACAGGAAATGCAACGGGCCATGGCCAAACAGGCCGAAGCAGAACGCGAACGCCGGAGTAAAGTCATTGCTGCTGAAGGCGAATTCCAGGCCTCCCAACGACTGGCTGATGCCGCCAAGATACTCGGCGAACAACCCAGTGCATTAACCCTCCGCTACCTGCAGACATTAAGAGAAATTGCCACGGAAAATAATTCAACGACTATATTCCCCGTGCCGATAGATTTGCTGAAACCCTTTTTGAATAGTGGGGGGAAGAAGCTGGAGGAAGTACAAGGCTAGAAGCGAGAGGCTAGAGGCTAGAAGGGAAACAGCCCCTTCTTAGTAAGACTCATCTGATGTTAGGTATTGTGGCTGCTATTTCGGGCGCCCCTCCGTAGTGAAACGCAGGAAGGGCGCTCGAAATACCAGTAAGAGACGATACTTTACATAAACCTTCTCAGGAGGGGCTGTTTCCCTTCTAGCCTCTAGCTTCTAGCCTCTAGCTTCTCTTTGAAGCCATACTTCTCCGACTTACTGTTAAACGTATCCACAATCGCTTCTTCTAGAGAAATATCCAGTAAAGATGCCAGCAGGTCGAGGTAGATGGCGATGCCACCGATCTCTTCTTTGAGCATTTCTTTGGTGATATCTTTAGCGGTATAGCTGCTGCCGCCATCCACACCGCCTCTTTCCACCCGTTGCATTTTCTTGATCATATTGCAGAGTTCACCTACTTCACCCGCGAGCGCGGTGGTCCAGTAAGTGAGGGGTTGGTTGTCATAACATTTAAAACCTTCAGTAGCTCTTTGTACATTGATGGGGCGGAAAGCAGCGAGATCGAGTTTCATATTTAAGCAGTTTTTATCAGTTTTACTTCATCCATTACTTTTAGTTTGGTCACCATCAACGTAATCAGTAATCCGAAAATGGCCACCACTCCAAAAGAGGTACGCAGGCTGAACAGTTGTGCGATATAGCCGATCAGCGGCGGGCCAAAAAGGAAACCAAGAAAGCCGATACTGGAAACACCGGCAAGTGCCATACCGGGTGATTTTTTAGAGGCACTGGCGGCCGTACTGTAGATAGTGGGAATCACCGAAGACGCGCCCAATCCCACAATCATAAATCCGATAGCGGCAGTCACCACCCAGGGAAACAATACCGAGATCGTTAAACCGGTGAACACAAGAATGCCGCTTATCTGCAATGTTTTCTTTCTTCCGATTTTGGCAATCAGCTGATCGCCCATAAAACGTCCGGCGGTCATCATGATCATAAAACTGGTGTATCCCAGGATGACCATTGAGACCGGTGCTTTCACTACTTCCCGGAAATAAACGCCGCTCCAGTCAAACATCGCTCCTTCGGCGGCCATACTGCAAAAAGCAATGATACCGAGTTTCACCAGCACCCCTTCAGGCTTAGAGAATAGTTTATTATTTCCGGCTGGTGATGAAGAGCCGGGAATCAGGTATTTCCAGGCAAGAGCTACGGTGATCAACACCAATCCGGCCACGATGAAAAAATGCGGTCTCGGGGAAATGTTGAGATTAACCATCAGTAATCCGAATAAAGCACCGGTAAAACCAGACAGACTCCAGATACCATGGAATGTGGTCATGATCGGACGACCATAAATATTCTGGGCCAGTACACCCTGGGTATTAACTGAGATATTGGACATATTTCCAACAATACCGAATATAAAAAGGGCCAGTCCGAGCTGCCACATTGCGGAAGCCCAGCCGATATTGGTCAGTTCAAGCGTATATAAAACGATGGCGAAAGAGAGAATTTTTTTACTGCCATATTTCGTGACCAGTCTCCCGGAGAAGGGCATCATCAGTAATTGTCCGACCGGCAGGCAAAGCAGCACCGTACCCAACTCTGCTTCATTCATGTGAAGTTTGGCCTTGATATCCGGAATACGGCTTGCCCATGAGGCGAAACTGAAACCCATGCAGAAATAAAAGGCCGATACGGCAATGCGCATGGTTCTTTTGGAGGCAGCTGATAAATTGGAATTGTCTGTCAAATGAGTCTCCTGTTTTCGTTGGTTTTATGAACCCTGGTCCATAAACGGGACGGCACAAAGATAATCCTTACAACTCCATGAATTGAAAAGTCTCCCGGCCAGTGACCGGGAGACGAACTCACAAACACACACTCAGAACCGGAATCCGATTCCGGCTGAGGCTTGCAGTACGGATATCTTCTGATAAGCTTTTTCAGATTCATCAGTCCAGAGATCCAGTACATTAAATACGGGCCGCATATACTGGTAATCCCCGTTGACAAAGAAGAAAACCTGCTTGCCGGCATCGATCTTCAGGTTCAAGCCGGCCTGTACCACTGGTCCGATTCCCCAATCGGCTTTAGTGGCATCTTCCCCATCGAAGTAGAAAGCGGGCAGGCGGACATTGGCTATCCCGCCCATAACATGAAGACCGGCACTCATTTTTTTAGCCGGGCTGAATTCAAGTGAAGGGCCAACACTGATACCATAGAGGTGCCAGTCATCCAATGTCATATCAATGGTACGGGTACCGTCACCCACGTCTACCGTCAGCACCATTTTCTGGGTGCTAAAGTGGTTGTAGAAAACTGCAGCCTCCAGGCCAAGCGGACTATTAAACCGGTAACCATAGTTCATGGCAATGGTATAACCGGTTTTGGCCAGCCCTGCATCATCATTGCCGGGATTATTACTGCCGAAAGCGCCCACAGGAAATGAAGGTCCAGCATGAAATGCAAGAAAGGAATGTTTGTTTACTGTATTCCCGCTTCCCTGGGCAAGTAATGCACTGCAAATCAGCAATGCAAGCGATAATAAGAGAAGCTTTTTCATATAGCTGATTTAAAAATAAGCAGATCGCACATTATCTGTGTCCCGGCAGTAAGCTAACGGTGCAGGAAAGCCCACTGATATGACCAGTTATTAACTGACAGTTGATATTCATCATTGTTGTCGGGTGGTCAGCGCATGTACATTCATAGTTTGCCATCCGGGAAACGATTAATTAATACCTGGTTCTCTTTTAATAAGGGTATATTTAGTCAAATTAAAAAGAAAAATATGCCTGCTACCAAAGCCTACGCTGCCCACAGTGCCACCACGCCCCTTGAACCCTGGACCCTTGAGCGCCGCGCGCCTAAACCACACGATGTACAAATGGATATCTTATTTTGTGGTGTATGCCATTCGGATCTTCACTTTGCCCATAATGATTGGGGCATGACGGTTTACCCTGTTGTACCCGGCCATGAGATAGTGGGACGGGTGACTGCCGTGGGTGATCATGTAAAGAAATTTAAAGTGGGTGACCTTGCCGGAATTGGTTGTCTTGTGGATAGTTGCCGCGAATGTGATAATTGTAAAGAGGGATTGGAACAGTATTGCGCACAAGGAGCTGTTTTCAGTTACAACGGAAATGAAAGAGACGGCAGTGGTATTACGTATGGTGGTTACAGCAAGAGCATTATATGTCATGAAGACTTTGTACTGCGTATATCCGACAAACTGGATCTTGCAGCCACCGCGCCCCTGCTTTGTGCCGGCATTACGACGTACTCACCGTTACGTCATTGGAAAGTGGGTAAAGGAATGAAGGTGGGTATATTGGGTCTCGGTGGTCTTGGACATATGGCGGTTAAGTTTGCGGTCAGCATGGGTGCAGAAGTGACCATGCTCAGTCACACACCTTCGAAAGAAACAGATGCAAAACGCCTGGGTGCCCATAAATTCATCCTCACCAGTAATGAGGAGCAGGCCAAATCCGTCATGGGTTATTTTGACTTTATTCTGGATACGGTTTCAGCGCCACATGATTTTAATTTCTATCTCGGTATGTTGCGCACAAACGGGGTCATGGTTTGTGTAGGGGTGCCCCCGGAGCCAATGCCCTTGCATAACATGAGTCTTATTTTCGGCCGCAAAAGCCTGGGAGGTTCACTCATAGGTGGTTTGCCGGAAACACAGGAAATGCTGGACTATTGCGCGGAGCATAATATTGTTAGCGATATTGAAATGATTCGTATGGATCAGATCAACGAAGCGTATGATCGCTTATTGAAGAGTGATGTGAAGTACCGGTTTGTGATTGACATGGCTACTTTGTAAAATTGAATAATGAAAGGGCTGTTTCCTATCCGGAAGCAGCCCTTTTTCTATTCTGTTTTGTATATTACAGGTCTATCTTTTTTTGTGCCATACTCTTTTTTTAAATATATAATCCTTATTAACTTTCTTACCGGGGCATGCAGTGGTCCAAAGCAGGCGTATACGGTACGGGAACTGATCAATGGTAAATTCAAAGCGGACAGCAGTTATATTTATTCAATCCCCTTCAAGACAGGAAAGAATGTATTCGTGATCCAGGGGTATGAAACCTCATTCAGTCATAAGGGAGAACGGGCACTCGATTTTAAAGTGAAAACAGGAACCCTGGTCTGTGCGGCCCGGGAAGGTATTGTTACATCAGTAAGGAAGGATTCGGATAAAGGGGGCCTGAAACCCGAATACCTGTCTGAAGGCAATTATGTGATTATCCGGCATGCAGACAGCAGTACGGCCTGGTACTGGCATTTTAAAAAAGACGGGGTGTTGGTCAATGAAGGGGATATGGTGACAGACGGACAACCCATTGGTTATAGCGGCAATACCGGTTATTCAGCTTTTCCCCACCTGCATTTTGAAGTTCAGGGAAGGGATGCTGCAGGCAACTATAAACAGCTGGCCACCCGATTCTATACCCGGGAAGGAGCCATTTATCTTCGTCCCCTCCGTTTTTACCGCACCCGCCGCTGATGGAATAATCAGGGCCCGCCCTCAGGAATTTCTTAAATTAACAGTCTAAACCGTTTGCCATGCTTTTACTTTATATCGTTCTCGGCTTATTTGCTGTGTTACTGATCGCAGCTTCACTGCTTCCCAAATCCTACAATGTAGAGAAGAATATTATTATCAAACGACCAGCCGATTACGTGATGCAACGCATAAGCGACCTCAATTATTACAGTCAATGGAACCCCTGGCAACAATCCGATCCTAGCGCTAAAAGTACCATAACCGGCACAGCAGGACAATCCGGACATAAATATGCCTGGGAGGGTAAAAAGGTCGGTGTGGGTAGTCTGACCCTGCTGAGTATGGATGCAAAGCATATTCATTTCGATCTGCAGTTTATCAAACCTATGAACAGCAAAGCCAGTGACAACTGGCTCTTTGAATCATGGGGTGATGGTTCTGAAACCAAGGTCACCTGGCAAAACAGTGGCGAACTGCCTTTTCCCATCGGCCGCCTGATGGGCCCGATGATCAGCGGTCAGTTGAATAAGCAGTTTGTGCAGGGACTGGAGAGTTTGAAGGCGCTTTGCGAGAAGTAGTCTTTAAGCAGGAGTCGGGAGTCAACAGCCCCACCTGAGAGAAGGTGTTTGTTGTTAGCTGTTAGGTGTTAGGAAACAGCCCCTTCTGAGAAATCCACGTTTATCATGCTTCGGCACGCTCAGCATGACAAGAGCAGCCCGTTGTCACCCTGAGTAGCCGCAAACAGTACTTGAGGGCAGGAGATAATTTTACACCGGCGTACCGAAGGGTGGCCAACAATAACACCAACAAAAAGTATGTAATCTCCCGGTTTCGTTCATCTCACTCCTGAACCAAACCGGTTTTTATGTCAAAACATGCTGTTCTCCTGCTGGGGGTCTGTTTATTTTTTTCCTGTGCCCAGGTAAAGAAAGCCCAGCAACAGGAGCCCCTGCCCTCGGCGATTCCCGCGATACGCATTTTGAATGATACAGCCGCTGCGGCAATGAAAATCAGCAGTCTGCATATTAATGTTGAAGTGGCTGCCAATATCGCTACCACCACATTTGATATCATTTTCTATAATCCCAATGACCGGATCCTGGAAGGGGAGTTTGAATTTCCCCTGGCTGATGGGCAACATATTGTGCGGTATGCCCTTGATATTGAAGGCAAACTCCGTGAGGGGGTAGTAGCAGAAAAAGCTAAAGCCCGTCAGGCATTTGAGAATACCATCCGCCGGCAGATCGATCCGGGACTGGTGGAAAAAACAGTGGGGAATAATTTCCGCACCCGCATTTATCCTTTACCGGCCAAAGGGAGTCGTCATATCCTGATTGCGGTGGAGCAGGTGCTGCCACAGGAAGAATTTAGTCAGTTGTATCAGTTGCCTTTGTACACCACTGAGCCCATTGCTGATTTTTCTCTAAAGACCGTGGTCTATAAAAGTACAGTCCGTCCGGAAATCGAAAACAACCCCTTATCCAATTTCAATTTTAAAAAATGGAAGGAAGCCTGGGTAGCCGAATACAGTCAGAAAAATTATACGGCCAGTCAGACAATCCGCATCACTGTACCAAGAGCAGCTTCGAATGAAACCATTTATCTCGCGGAACAATACAAGGGTCGCACTTATTTCTACCTCAATCAATTTATGGAAGGAAAAGGAAAAGGAAAAGAACGGACCCTTGATCAGCAGCTGGGTATTTTCTGGGATGTATCCGCTTCAGCAGCGAAAAGAGATAAGACCAAAGAAAAAGAATTGCTGAAATCCTATCTCCGTACATTGGGAAATCCAAAGGTCAGCCTGATACCTTTTCATGTTACAGCAGAACAACCCCAGGTATATGATGTACGGGATGGAAACTGTGAGGCTTTAATGGAGGCGATTGACAAACTGGTCTATGATGGCGGCACCCGCTTTGGTGCCCTTGCTATGCTCCGGTATAATTTTGACCAGGCCCTGTTGTTTACCGACGGACTCGCCAGTTTCGGGGAAAAGGAGATTGATTTTTCAGATATGCCCATAACCACAATCAATACCTCTCCCTCCGCTGACTTTGCCCATTTGAAATATATTGCCCAACAGTCGAAAGGCAAATGGATCGACCTCAGCAGTACAACCTCGGATGAAGCGCTTCGTACATTACTCGAGGATCAGTTGCAGGTGATAAGTGTGGACTATGACCCGGCGGCCATAGATGAACTGACATTGCCAGTACCGGCTGTGGTGACCCGCGGACTTTCATTTGCCGGCATACTGAATGTACCGGAGGCGGAAGTAAAAGTTTCACTGGGTTATGGGACTACCATCACCCAGACAAAGACATTCACGTTGCGGAAAACTGATACTACAGAATATGACCAGGTAAAACGGATCTGGGCCACAATGCGAATCAGTGAACTGGAACTGCAGTTTGACAAGAACAAAGATGCGATCACCCGCCTGGGCAAGGAATTTTCGGTCGTCACGCAAAACACTTCTCTAATAGTGCTGGACCGGGTGGAGGATTATGTGGAACAGGAGATCCTGCCACCGGTGGAACTGCAGGAGGAATATTATGTGTTGCTCGGTCAACGGAAACGGAACGAAAAAGAAGAGAAGGATATCGTGCTTCAATCGGCCCTGGATGCGATGGCCAATATGAAACATTGGTGGAATCAGCAGCGTAAGCCAGGCAAGAAAAATGTGAGTGATTCATCACCAGAAG
>DAORKK010000022.1:0-31189 GCA_035439525.1 Chitinophagaceae bacterium | reverse complement strand
GTTTCAGCAAAGGCAGACTGCGTTGATTGATCAGGTTCAGCACCAGCTGAAACCCGTTGCCCAGTTCCTGCTCCATCAGGTAACCGGCTTCGGGATAAGGATCAAAGGTATTCAGCGACAATCCCCAGTAACGGATCTTCCCGGCCACTTGCAATCGCTTCATGGCTTCAATGCAATCCCCTTGTTGTAAATGGGTCATGCGGGCCGTGTGCAACTGATAAAAGTCAATACTATCTCTTTTGAGCCGCCGGAGGGATTGATCACAGGCGCTCAAAATATAATCGGCCGTATAATCTACCGTGAACTGTTCATTCCGGGATACATTACCCACTTTGGAAGCCACCAGGATATCCTTCCTGTTCCCTATGACATTACCCAATAATTCTTCCGAATGTCCCAATCCGTAAATATCAGCCGTATCAAAGAAATTGATCCCGGCTTCAATCGCGGCCAGGACCGCCGCTGCTGAAATTCGATCATCCACATCTCCCCATCCGATGGCTGTGGTGCCGATCATAGCCCCTCCGCCAATGGCCCAGGCACCAAAACCCACTTCGCTGACGCGTAAATCCGTATGACCGAAATTCCTGTACTGCATGACCTAAATTACGTGCTGGTAACTTAAACCAGCTAAATTTGTAAAAGAAAATTTGCCAGATGAACAGACCTATCAGAGTTTTAGTGGCCAAATGTGGACTCGATGGCCATGACCGGGGTGCCAAAGTAATTGCTACCGCCCTCCGGGATGCCGGCATGGAAGTGATCTATACCGGACTTCGTCAGACCCCGGAAATGGTGGTAAGTGCCGCCCTCCAGGAAGATGTGGATGCCATTGGCATCAGTATTTTATCCGGCGCCCACAATACCGTTTTTCCCAAAGTGATTGCCCTGATGAAAGAAAAACAACTGGACGATGTACTGCTGACCGGTGGCGGCATCATTCCGGATGAAGACATTGAAGAACTGAATAAAATCGGCGTGGGCCGTCTCTTCCATCCGGGTACCAATACGCATGAGATAGCAGACTATATTACCGGCTGGGTAAAAGAACACCGCAATTTCTGAAATCACCCTTTTTTACCAATGGCCGGACCCCTCCTGCCCGGCTATGGATTTTCCTTCGGGGACCACTGACCAAGGAACCCGGAATAATTGTTTATTTCAATTATCCATCTTATCTTCCGGCTGCACAGTGATTGCTACTGTTGCCCGCTACGGTTATATCCACTTAGACTACCATTACTTCTTTTTTTTATCGTAAACTGATTACGTATGGAATCACATTCCCTGCTATCCAGCTATGGTGTTGACCCCCGTGTCTGGGATGAAATGTTTGGCAAAGACGGTATCCGTTCTGCCTACCGGAATATCGTTTCCGCCATCCAGGATTTGTCAGCCGATGAAATGAGCCATAAAGATGAACTGGCCAAAAAACTGTTCATGAGCCAGGGCATCACGTTCACGGTTTACAGCAGCGGGGAAGGCATTGAAAAAATCTTCCCCTTCGACATTATTCCCCGTATACTGGAAGCCGCCGAGTGGAAACATATCGAAGAAGGCATCAAACAGCGGCTGAAAGCACTCAACATTTTCCTGAAAGATATCTATCACCAGCAGTTCATCATTAAAGACGGGATCGTACCGGCCAAACTGATTTACTCCTGTCCCAACTTCGTACGGCAGATGGTGAATGTGAATGTGCCCTTTGATATCTATACCCATATATCCGGGATTGACCTGATCCGGGATCATGACGGCACGTACTATGTGTTGGAAGATAACCTGCGTACACCATCGGGGGTTTCGTATATGCTGGAGAACCGCAGTATCACCTACCGCATTTTTCCGGATCTCCTGCCAAGAAATAATGTGCGCTCGGTAAAAGACTATCCGGATCTGTTGCTGAAGAACCTGGTGACATTGGCCAACCGCCAGAAAAGCGACCCCACCGTGGTATTGCTGACACCGGGTATTTACAACTCCGCTTATTTCGAACATACCACCCTGGCCCGGATGATGGGTATAGAACTGGTGGAAGGAAGTGACCTGCTGGTGGATAATCATAAAGTGTATATGAAAACCACCAGCGGACTCAAACAAGTGGATGTGATCTATCGCCGCGTGGATGATGATTTTATTGATCCGCTGGTATTCCGGGGCGACAGTATGCTTGGTGTGCCCGGTATCTATGGGGCGTACCGCACCGGCAATGTGGCCATTGTGAATGCTATGGGCAACGGCGTGGCGGATGATAAGGCCGTTTATTCCTATGTACCCGCGATGATCCGTTATTACCTGAACGAAGAACCCATTCTGAAAAATGTACCCACTTATCAGCTGGAACTTCCCGAAAACCGGAAACTGGTATTTGAGAATATGAATAAAATGGTGATCAAGAAAACCAATGAGTCCGGTGGTTATGGAATGCTGATTGGCAGCGCCGCCACAGAGAAACAAATGGAAGAATTCAAAGTGGCCGTAGAGGATGATCCGCGCAGTTATATCGCACAGCCGATCATCAGTCTTTCCTCTGCCCCTTGTTACATCAACGGGATCTTACAACCGAGAAGAGTGGACCTGCGTCCCTTCGCTTTGTACGGACCGGACGGCATTGATATTGTACCGGGCGGACTGACCAGGGTGGCGTTGAAGGAGGGATCGTTGGTGGTTAACTCTTCACAAGGTGGAGGTAGCAAAGATACCTGGGTACTTGAGTAATGGCAAGCTACGAGTTATGAGCTACGAGTTACGAGCCAAAAGTCCGAAGTATCAGGCTCGCCACTCGAAACTCGCCACTCGAAACCCTTTACTCTTGAATTAAAACAGATTTTACAAATTTTTAGAGAGATTACTTATGCTAAGTCGTGTCGCCGATTCCGTATTCTGGATGGCCCGTTATATGGAACGGACCAATGGAATGTTACGGATCTTACGAACCAATTATATTTCCTCGCAGGATGAAGTGAAGGATTTCAACTGGCATACCCTGTTGCGTAATTACAGTGATGCCGGGGCGGAGGAGATGGAAGCCATCGGGAATAATTCGGTGCGGGTGATGGAACACCTGTTGCTGGATAAACAGAACGGGGGTTCGGTGATCAACAATATCACCCGGGCGCGGGAGAATGGCCGGGCGGTGCAGGATCATATTACCAAGGAAGTATGGCAATGTCTCAATGATTATCATCACCTGATCCGGGATAAGAATATTTATACCCAGGTAAAGTCAGGTGACCCTGTAACGGCCCTGGACTCCCTGATCTACCAGGGGATGCTGTATCACGGTACAGTGGACATTACTATGGCAAGAGGCGAAGGGTTCAATTATCTGAATGCGGGTAAATTCCTGGAGCGGGCTATATTGTCGGCGGATATGCTGAATATCAAACTCACCGAACTGGGGTATAAGCTGGAAGCGCCTGTGGAACTGCCCGCGCTCCGTTACCTGCTGTATTCCTTATCCGGCTATGAGTTATACCTGAAAAGTCACCGGGGCAACCTGCAGGCCGATTTTGTGATTCAGCAGATCGTGTACAATGAGCAGTTCCCCCACTCGATTGCCTATTGCCTGAAGCAGTTGTTCCGGTATTTTGAGCGGCTGGAGCCGGAGAGTCTGCCGGAGAATTACAAGCAGCTCGAATTCCTGATCGGCCGGGCGATGAATAATGTTAAGTATAGTATCATCAATACCTCCGATGGCGAAGGCCTGAAACAGTTTTTACAGCAGACCCGGAACGAGCTCGTCGGGATTGCTGCCGCTTTTAATCAATTTTATTTCGGTAATTCCTGATTTCCCGCAATTTTGTAACCCATGCCTGAGTATCATATCAAACATATCACCCGTTACACCTACGCGTCACCCGTCATTGACAGTGCCAACCAGGTGATGCTTTTCCCGATCAGTGACCTGCAGCAGGAAGTGAAACAACATGATCTCCTGATCTCGCATCACCCTTCGGTAGAAGTATTCACCGATTATTTTGGCAACCAGGTGGGCATCTTCTCGCTGATCAAACCGCATAGTGAGTTACGGATCCAATCCAAGATCCATGTGATCACGAGCGAAGTCAGTCTGCCGGAAGACGAAACACCCGCCGATGCCCAATGGGAAAACCTTTCCATCATTCGTGAACAGTTTCCCTATATGGACTTCATGCTCCTGGAAAATTTTGATGCGCACGATGAAGTCATGGCCCTTACCCAGGATATGATCACACCTGAAACCACTCCATTTGCCGCCGCCGTTAAAATGTCGGCCTTTGTATTTGAAAATTTCGAGTACAAAAAAGGTGTGACCAGTGTGGAAACCCAGGTGGATGAAATACTCAAATTGAAAGCTGGCGTCTGCCAGGACTTTGCGCATGTATTACTCGTCATGCTTAGGCTTGTAGGTATTCCCGCCCGTTATGTGAGCGGTTATATCTGTCCCAAGAACCACGAACTCCGTGGCGAAGGCGCCACCCATGCCTGGGTGGAAGCTTATATTCCTTTCTATGGCTGGCTCGGTCTCGATCCCACCAATAATTGTATTGTGAGCGACAAACACGTCCGCCTGGCGGTAGGCCGCAGTTTTACCGATTGCACCCCGATGAAGGGTACGTACAAAGGTTCTTCCGAACATGTATTGGAAGTATCCGTATCGATTGACAATGGTGATGAAAAAAGAGAAGAGGAAGAACTCCAGCCTGTTTTCTCTTATCAGGTGCATAATCCGGCGGTGCCGAATAATTCGTATCGTAGGTTTATGGAGATGCAGCAGCAGCAGTAGTTGGAGGTTCGAGGTTGGAGGTTGGAGGGAAGCCGCTTAAAGAAATGATCATACAGGTTATGGAAAAAAAATCTGCTTTTAACAGTACTATGAAAGGTTTGGACTCTAACTGTATTTTTTAAATCATGGAATATCTAACTCACTTCTGAGAATTCCTTCAATACCAGCAAGAAACGATCTATCTGATTCACCGCTGTAGAATATAGTTGAATTATAAAAAGCTGAATATAGTGGACAGTGAAAGCAACCTGTATAATACGTGCTGTCTATCGGTGATCTGTTCACGATATTTAATTGGGCAAGTATCTGCGACCATTTAGTTTCTTCCAGTTCCATATATCGTCCCTCAAAACGTTGATTCCGAAGCGCCTCTTCAATTGTCAAAAATACTGATTTCCCTATCGGATATAATTGTGTGAATTTGCAAATGACACCTCGATTACTTTTACTCACAAGCAGCGTCCAGGAGGTATCATATTCATCGGTGGATTTGGTATAGCCAAAAATCAAAGAATCCTCCTGCCTGAAGCAAGCTGAGACATAAGGGGGCATATCCTCCAGATAGGCATTTCGTTTATCTAATGGCTGCTTAATCTCTTTTTCTTCGATGATTGAACAAGAGAACGCAAATAGTGACGTCAGAAAAACTATAAACTTCATTTTTAATTTGTAAGTATTAAAATTACAGATTATACTCTTTGGGTGAAAGGCTAAATCACATTCTTAAAAAACACAAAAAAGGGACAGCCAACCCTAATAACAGAATAATACTGGATTGTTTACCTGAATAATGAGGTTTTCCTAATTTTATAGAAAATCAGGCAATTACTTACCAGTCATATTTAAAAAACACCCATGTACCAGACCCTCCTCCTCCTCCCCGAAAATGGCATTCTCACCGTAGTGATCAACCGTGCGGATAAACTCAATGCGCTGAATAAGGAAGTATTCAATGAACTGAATCAGGTACTGGATGAAGTGGAGAAATCATCTGCGATCAAATCCGTGATCATCACAGGTGCCGGCTCAAAGGCATTTGTGGCCGGTGCAGATATCACGGAATTCAAGGGTATGAGCAAGCAAGAAGCAATGGCGGTCGCCAAAAGAGGACAGGATGTTTTTGCCCGGATTGAAAACTCGGCCAAGCCGATTGTAGCTGCCGTGAATGGATTTGCATTAGGCGGTGGCTGTGAACTGGCCATGAGTTGCCATTTCCGCATAGCGGCAGAGAATGCAAAATTCGGTCAGCCGGAAGTGAACCTGGGATTAATTCCTGGCTATGGAGGTACACAACGCCTCGTGCAACTGATCGGCAAGGGAAAAGCCATGGAGCTCCTGATGAGTGCGCATATGATTGATGCCAACGAAGCCAAAGCGCTTGGGCTGGTGAATTATGTAACGACGCCTGAAACCTTACTGGAGCATACCCGCAAAATATTAGAAACCATCAACAGCAAGGCCCCGTTGGCAGTGGCGGGTTGTATCAAAGCCGCCAATGCGGTGTTTGATGAAAGCAAAGATGGATATGCCCTGGAGATTGAGGAATTCGGGAATGCGTTTGATACGGAAGATATGAAGGAGGGGGTAACGGCGTTTTTGGAGAAACGGAAGGCGACCTTCACAGGAAAATGATAAAACAAGCAAGAAGCGAGAAGGGAGATGCCGTAAAACGAGAAACTGTTTGTATATTAAGTATCAGGTCTCAGGAGGGGCTGTTTCCTTCTAGCCTCTAGCTTCTTGCTTCTCGCTTATTGATGCCACAGCATCTCCCCTGCAAGCTCCTTCTTCTCCCCACCTTCCTCCCGGATATGCACCTTCAACCCATTCCCCCCACCACTATCAAAATAAATGATCTTTATTTTATGATAGCCCATCGCTAAAAGGGCCTTGCCGCTCTTTTCTTCCATACCGTGGTTGCCGTCATTGTTCACGATCAGTTCATCATCAATAAATAACTGGCTGCCATCATCACTGGTGGTAAAGAACTCCAGCATCTGTTGTTTGTCCAGCCGGATATAACCGGTGAATAACAAGCCGTATTTTTCTGTGCGTAGCTTCAATGATTCGTTGATTACCGGTGTAACTCCAGACTTTAAAGAGACACCGGTCTCCACGGATCGTATATCGAGATTTTCGCCCTGATAATAGTTGTATTGTAATCCCGGTTTCAGCGCCCCCACAGTCTGCGCCTTCATCAGGTTGTACACCCGGAAATCACCCTTGGCTTCCCCGCTGGGGAGCATTCCTGCTTTAACGGCCATGGCTTTTACCGGACCGGTATTCCCAAAAATAAAAGGCGCTTTGTATACTGCTGATTTTGTAGTAACCACACTGCCATCCATTGTATAATAAATTGTTGCCCCGGGCACTGCTTGTATGGTCACTTCCGGTCGCAGGGGATCTTTGTAGACTGCATTGACCTGTGGCTTTGGCGTGAAGGCCCCGTATTGTTTGATCCGTATCACCCAGGCCCAGGGAGCTTTCATACTGGAAGGATTATACTCGGGCAATTGCACTTCCACATGGGCACCGGTTTGTCTCCATACCAGGGACTGACCGGTTGATAACAAATCCAGTTTTGTACCCACAGGTAATTGCATATCCTTTAAAACCATTTTCCGGTTTTGTGGATAACGGGGCAGTATAGCATACAGATTATTAGCCGTTGGATTATACGTATAGAACACTTCCTTTACCGCATAACCGGGATCGGGGTCCACGGTTATCTTAAGTAACATATCGCCATGACGATCGGTGTAATCTCTCCGGCCGGCACTCCACTGACTGGTCGTTTTCCAGCGACGGGTATTGTAAATGGATTCACCATTCAGTTTCAGCCACTCTCCCATCTGCAATAAACGATCCTGCATGATAGGCGGGATCTTGCCGTGTTCATCAGGGCCAATATCGAGTAAGAAATTTCCACCGCGGCTGACTTTATCGATCAATTGCAAAATGAGTGATTGGGTACTGTTATAATCCCAGGCATCTTCTTCGCGGTTGTAGCCATAGCTGAAACCCATACCCCGGCTTTCTTCCCAGGCATGATCTTCAAAATCGAGATCAGGCTGGTACTCTGGAGTAAAAATGCCTCCATGTTTAAAACGGATACCGGCACCCCAGCGGTCGTTCACCACCACTTTATCTTTTACCACACTTTCATTGTAGAGCCAGGTGAGGAACTGCTGACTCTTCCACAATTCAGCCGGCGCATCCCAGTCGCCATCGGTCCAGAATACATCCGGTTGATAACGGTTGATCAGATCCTTCATCTGCGGCCAGGTATGTTGCTCTGCAAATTTGGACGGATCGGATTTCCATAAAGGATTGAACCATTCATACAGGGAATAATACATACCGGCCCTGACTGTTGTCTTTCTCACGGCTGTAAACAAATCCCCAATGAGATCCCGTTTGGGGCCGACATCCACCGAGGTCCAGGGGAAGTCCCAGGCCTTTCTGGTTTCTTCACTGGGCCATAAGGAATAGCCGTCATGGTGCTTGGACGTAAGTACAATATATTTGGCACCACTCTTCTCAAAGAGTTTCGCCCATTCATCCGGATTGAATAACTCGGCTTTGAAATCCTGTGCCAGGTCATAGTAAGTCCGGTCCCCGAATTTTGCCTTATGATACTTTAAAACGGCACTGTCTTTACGCCCCTGCATATACTGCTGGTACCATTCCGAATAATTGCCCTTGGCCGTATAACCCGGCACGGCATACATGCCCCAGTGAATGAAGATGCCGAACTTATCATTACTGAACCAGGTGGGTACCGGTCGTTTATCGAGACTTTCCCAGTCTGGAGTATAAGTTTGTGCCAGTCCAGTTATTTGCAAAAACAACAATAAGGCAAGCAGTTTTTTTCTCATAGCTGTTATTTTTCAATCAGTGAATCCTTAATAAGAAATGCATCAATTCCGGCCACACGGACTGGCCCTTTATCCTCTTCAATAAACACGGCTATCGCATCCGTATCAGTTGCCGGAAAGGTTAAAATCCTTTTTCTGCCGATCGTCGTCCCGCTGATTTCTCTTACCACTTTCCAGTCCTTCATCAATACCACTTTGAATTTTGCACATTGCTGCCCCACAGTCAGATTTTCGCTCAACACAATACAATTCAGTTTTGTGGTTTTAGCAAACTCCAGTCCAGGTTGCTGCAACTGTTTATCATTGATCGTGACAAAAGTTGACAGCTTGCCATCTGTTAATGAAGGAGATTTAATATTGTGGTTATCGGAGACCAGGTAAGGCACTGACAAACGGGCCAGGTTATTCGTGAAATTCTCTTCACGGAGTTTTTTAAATGCAACCAAGGCCAATGAATCATTTTTATGAATCTTCCCTCTTCTATCCGGCGGAATATTCAATAACAGATTCGCGCCTCTTCCCACACTCTTCAGCCAGAGATCAAATAAATTCTCCGGGGTTCTTACTTTACTGTCTTCCGCTTCGTGATAGAACCAGCCCGGACGGATACTCACATCACATTCAGCAGGTATCCAGGCTTTGCCATATTTATTACCGGTAGTTAATGTATCCTGCCTGGGAGCTCCTTTGCCGGGAGTAAAGCCGGCGGTGTCCAGTGTATTCCAGTTGGTCGTTCCCGCAATCCCGCTTTCATTACCTACCCAGCGGATATGTGGACCGATATCACTGAACACAACGGTATTGGGCGAAAGTTCTTTTACGGTTTGTTTGAAACGGGCCCAGTCGTAGATCTGCATCTTGCCATTGGGTCCTTCGCCATTGGCCCCATCCCACCAGAGTTCCCAGATGGGACCATAGTTGGCAAAGATCTCTTTCATCATGTTCACATATACTTCGTTGTATTTCTCGGTGCCATAGTCCGGATGGTTACGATCCCAGGGCGAGAGATACACACCGAATTTCAATCCGTACTCTTTACAGGCCGCAGAAAGCTCTTTCAGCACATCCCCCTTGCCATTCTTCCATTTGCTTTCACGAACGGTATGCGTGGAATACTTGCTGGGCCACAAACAAAATCCATCATGGTGTTTGGCGGTAATGATCACACCCTTGGCACCCGCCGCTTTTGCCGTACGCACCCATTGCCGGCAATCCAGTTCGTCAGGATTGAACATATCCGCGGGCTCTGTACCATGCCCCCACTCGAGATCGGTAAAGGTATTGGGACCAAAATGGAAGAAGAAATAGTATTCCATATTGTGCCAGGCCAGCTGGGGGGCGCTGGGTTTGGGCTGCGCCTGAATACAATTGGCTAAGAGGGCAAAAGAGAAAAGGAGGGAAAGGGGTTTAAGGAAGCGCATATGGTTGAATTTTTTTTTTGTCAGTGGTGAGTCGTGAGTGGTGAGTAGGTCGCCTATTACGGAACATACCCTTTTTGTTTCGAACATATATAAAACAACTCCCACCCTCAAATTTATAGTGACAATTCTATTTAAAACGACCTACTCACCACTCACTACTCACCACTCACCACTCGCCCCCTCACTCATTCATCGACTGCAACCCCCACACCGGCTTTGGATCCATCTGGTGCAGATCGAATACCACGATTTCATTGTTTCCTTTTTTCAGCCAGCCGGCAGGGCAAAAAATCCGTTGCTGCGGACCGATATTCCAGTGACGACCTAAATTATGTCCGTTTACATACACCATCCCCTTGCCGTAACCGGAGAGATCGAAGAAAGTATCCCCGGTGCTTTCCAGGGTAAAACGCCCCCGGAAAAACTGTCCATTCCGGGTATCGATCAGGGCAGGTAATTTCCGCATGGCTGCCGCCACAAATTTTTCATCCATCGGCACCGGATACTGTTCCCAGTTCATCAAGGTCATACCGTTCAGTGTCACCCTGTCGGTAATCCCTTTCCGGTCGATCATAAACTGCGCAAAATTTATATGACCCATCCCTTCGACGAGTATGTCCAAAACCGGATCTTTCTCCGTGGTATCCTTTGGCAACTCAACGGTCCATTTGCCGCCGTCCCTGAATACCGTATCAATGAATTTCCCATTCAGGAAGACCAGTGCATAGTCATGCGGTTCCCAGATCGTGAGTCTTCCACTTTTATGACCGATCAGTTTGGTGCGATACAACATCAATCCCTGGTTCTGGTTCAGCATTTCCATCGGCAGGGGTTGGGGTGTGCGGATGGCCGGTGGCAATACATTCCAGACTGACTGCACCACCTCCATCTTTATTTCAGAGATATAAACCGTAGTGGGTGGAGGAGGGATTGGTACCGGTGTTTTACCGGTATATTCCGCAATCAGCCGGCGCAACATAAAGAACTTAGCGGTGGGCTGGCCCTGTTCATTGATGGGCGCATCATAATCATAACTGGTGATATCCGGCTGATAGGCTGTGGGCGAAAACGCATTGGCCCCCGCAGTAAATCCAAAATTGGTACCGCCATGGATCACATAAAAATTGACCGAGCGCTTCGTTTTCAATAAAAACTCCACTTCTTTCTTCAGGTCATTGGTATCCGGACGCTGCCATTTTTCTCCCCAGTGGGTCAGCCATCCGGGATAGGTCTCGCTGCTGAAAGCCGGTACATTGGGGTTTCTTTTTTTCGCCTGTTCAAAATCAGCTTCACTGCTGCCACTGTCCAGACCGATCGCCGCCCCTTCAATATTACCGGCTTCCAGCATATAAGGAGTGGGACCATCGGCTGTATAAAAAGGGACATTGATGCCATTCATCAACCACAACTGACGTAAACGTTCGAGGTAAGCCTTATCATTTCCGTAGCTGCCATATTCATTTTCGATCTGTACCATCAGGATCGGTCCGCCTGCGGTAACCTGCAACGATTTTACCTGCCGGGCCATTGCACTGATATAGCTTTCCACCGCTTTCATATAACGAGGATCCAGGCAACGGATCTTTATATCCGGTATTTTCAGCAGGGATACCGGTAAGCCGCCAAAATCCCATTCAGCACACACGTATGGACCGGGACGGAAGAGCACCCACATTTTCTCCTGCTGACAGATGCGGACAAACTCCGCAATATCGCGGTTCTCCGATTTAAAGTCAAAAACACCAGGCTTTACCTCATGATAGTTCCAGAACAGATAGGCGGCGATCGAGTTGCATCCCATCGCCTTAGCCATTTGTATGCGGTGCCGCCAGTACTCCTTTGGGATCCTGGCCGGGTGCATTTCCCCGCAGATCAGCTGTAGGGGCTTGCCATCGAGCAAAAAATCATTCTTACCCAGGGTAAAACGATGCGGCTTCTGGGAAAAAGCGGGAATCAGGAACAGCAGCAGGAGTCCGAAAACAATGACTTTTTTCATACCGGAAGTTTTGGCCGTTTGTGGTCCTACTAAAATACTGTATTCCGTTCGCCCGGCACACGACAGAATAAAATTGGGACAACCGTTTGCCTGTTTGAACTACCTTTGCGGAAATTTTAAAAATCCCTTAATTATGGAATACAGGATCGAAAAAGACACCATGGGTGAAGTGAAGGTTCCGGCCGATGCCTACTATGGTGCACAGACACAGCGCAGTATTGATAATTTCAAAATTGCCCAGGATATTAATCGCATGCCAAAGGAAATCATCCAGGCATTTGCTTACCTGAAAAAAGCGGCCGCCCTGACCAATTATGATGCAGGTGTGTTACCAAAAAACAAATCCGTGCTGATCGGAAAAGTCTGTGATGAGATCCTGAAGGGAAAACTGAATGATTATTTCCCACTGGTGGTCTGGCAGACCGGTTCGGGTACCCAGAGCAATATGAATGTAAACGAAGTGATCGCTTACCGGGGCCATGTATTGAAAGGCGGGCAGCTGACCGATAAAGAGAAATTTCTGCATCCGAATGACGATGTAAACAAATCGCAATCTTCCAACGATACCTTTCCCACTGCCATGCATATTGCGGCGTACAAGATCCTGGTAGAAACAACAATTCCGGGTATCACCAAATTACGGAACACCCTTGCTGCCAAAAGCAAGAAATTTATGAAAGTGGTGAAGATCGGGCGGACACACTTTATGGATGCTACGCCGCTGACTGTCGGACAGGAATTCAGCGGTTATGTATCACAGTTAGATCATGGACTGAAAGCCATTAAAAACTCACTGGCTCACCTGAGCGAACTGGCCCTGGGTGGTACGGCCGTGGGAACCGGCATCAACACGCCTCCGGATTATGATAAGAAAGTGGCGAAGCATATTGCCAACCTTACCAAACTGCCTTTTGTCACCGCTGAAAATAAGTTTGAAGCCCTGGCTGCCCATGATGCGATTGTGGAAGCCCATGGTGCATTAAAAACAGTAGCGGTCAGCCTGATGAAGATCGCCAATGATATCCGGATGCTTTCTTCCGGCCCCCGCAGCGGTATCGGCGAACTCTTTATTCCCGATAACGAACCCGGTTCTTCCATCATGCCCGGCAAGGTTAACCCCACCCAATGTGAAGCACTTACCATGATCGCCGCACAGGTGATGGGAAATGATGTGGCGATCAATATCGGTGGTGCCAACGGACATTTTGAGCTGAATGTGTTCAAGCCGGTGATGATCTACAACTTTCTGCACAGTGCCCGCCTGATCGGTGATGGTTGCGTTTCCTTCAATGATAAGTGTGCGGTGGGTATCGAACCCATTGAAGCCAATATCCGCAAACACGTGGAGAATTCGCTGATGTTGGTTACTTCACTGAATACAAAGATCGGGTACTATAAAGCGGCTGAAATTGCGCAGAAAGCCCACAAACAGGGCACCACCCTCAAGGAAATGGCGGTGCAACTGGGGTATGTTACACCCGAACAGTTTGATGAGTGGGTGATCCCGGCCAATATGGTCGGCAAGCTGAAGTAAAATATAGTAGTTTCACTTAGTAAAAAGAGAAAACACCCTGTTTTCTCTTTTTTTTAGGACTAAATAGTTGTTTTGGCTTCGCAAATGAGTGTAACTTACTTACGCAAAATTCAATTTTCTGTAAAAACCATACCGCCTTATGAAAAGTAATGCCCGTCCCTTGTCATCCCTTACTGGTCCGCAGCTCAGTGCTGTAAAGAAAGGCCAGTCTCCTACTTCGGAACAGATCAAATCAGCTTACCTGAAAGCCATTCTTTCCGGTTCCAGGATCATTTCCGGTACTGAAAAAACCCCTCCGGTAGAAAACCCGGACAGGGCCGCTGCGATCCGTTATATCCGTGAAAGCGGAACGATGAAGAAAAAATAAAACAGCAGAACAACGAGTTCATATTTATTCAGAACCCTGAGCATTAAAAAAAAGGTCGCCTCAAATGGCGACTTCTTTTTTTAACACATAGGCACATAGATACATAGGGTACACATAGAATACTGTATTTCTATGTATACCCTATGTTGCTTTTACTGAATCGACCCGCTACAGGAGAGTAGTGCCTGTTATACATATTGATCTTTAGTGATAACTAAACCTATGTGTTAAAAAAATCCGCGAAGCGGATAGCGGCCACACCGCTTATTCAACACATAGGCACATAGATAAACAGGGTATACATAGAATAGTGTATTTCTATGTGTACCCTATGTTACTCTTACTGAATCGTCACGCTACAGGAGAGTAGTGCCTGTTATACATATTGATCTTTAGTGATAACTAAACCTATGTGTTAAAAAAATCCGCGAAGCGGATAGCGGCCACACCGCTTATTCAACACATAGGCACATAGATAAACAGGGTATACATAGAATAGTGTATTTCTATGTGTACCCTATGTTACTCTTACTGAATCGTCACGCTACAGGAGAGTAGTGCCTGTTATACATATTGATCTTTAGTGATAACTAAACCTATGTGTTAAAAAAATCCGCGAAGCGGATAGCGGCCACGCCGCCCCCCTACTTCACCTTCACAAACTTCACCACCTGCACCTCCATATTATTCCCATTGTACAGTTTCAGGAAATAAGTGCCGGCCTGTAATGCCTGTACATCCATGGTGAAATCATTGCGGAAGCTGCTGCCGGTAAGCAAGAGGCGTCCATTGATATCCATGATCTGGGCAAAAAGTGGTTTGCGTAAATCTCTTTTCCCGTGAATATTCAGGATATCGGTGACCGGATTCGGATAGATGCTGATCATATCATTCACCCGGGCTGGCCCTTCAGCCGGATTTTCATTGAGAGATAAAACCGTACCTGCGTAGGTGTATTCCATTATGGCACCCGCGTTGCTGGTGGCGCCCACATCACGTGCAACATAAAATTTTAATCCGTCCGGAGATACCCTGATCCGCCGGATACGGTTACCATTCCCGGCAAAATAGGGAATCGTATCGCCGACCACATCGGAACCATCTGCATTCAGTTTTACCCGGTATACCCTGTCTTTTTTCAGCGGACTGATAAAGAGGGAATACTTCCAGCCGCTGATCTTACCTGAACTGTAAAAGTCCACACTGGAGGAGGCGATGGTGGGCCACAATTGATTATTCGATTGAGCCATCAACGCGGCCATGCCGGAAGCAGGTTCTGTAAAAGTGGTGAATATGGGTTCCTGGTGATTATTGGCTGGTACCGAACAAAAAGCATTTTCATTAGCGCTGGTATTCTGACCGATTTTATACCCGTTTACATTGTCATCACAATAACCGGAAACCTGGTCCCATCCATAATTTTTTCCGGCTGTAATAATATTGATCTCATCATCAGTACGGTCCATCTGTTCCGTGCTGTACAGAATATTTGTTCCATTGACATTTCCCCAGGCCAGTCCTTGCGCATTCCGGTGTCCCAGTGTATATACATAATCCTGAGCAGTAATAGTCGATGCATTGAAAAAAGGATTGTCATTGGGAATCCAGGCATCCTGTCCTGCATCGCCATCGCTTTCTGTATTGAGGCGCAACACTTTCCCTTCCAGGTTATTCAGCACCTGTGCATTTTCTGCACGGGTGGTATTTAAAAACTGACCGGCACCCATATCACCTACCGTATAATAGAGACGGTACTGGGTATGTGCGGCATCGGCACCTGGTTCTATGACCGGACTGATGACCAGTCTGCCGGAATTATGATCACTGCTACCGGGAATCGTATTGATAATAGTGGTGGGATTGGTAAGTGTATTCCCATCATAATCAAAGCGTACAATTTTTGTGGTGTAAATGCAGCTGGTATTGGTACCCGGACAAACCCCTTTGTTATATACATAAGCTGCATAGACCCAGGGTTTGGCAGCACGGGTTGCCGCATCTGTGGAGTAAAGATTCGGGTGTATGGCGAGTCCCATTAATCCACCCTGCGGCTGATTCGGAGAACTGGCTAAAAAATTGATAGTGCCGTCTGTAGCCCTCAGATCCACCAAAACGGTCTTTGTTCCATTGGCAATGCTGATGCGGGAAATGAGGTAGGATCTGTTTTCGGTCACCCAGAGTGAGTCATTGGGACCATAGAGTACTTCCCATGCTGAGTTCAGACCGGACACCACGGTTCGGGAAGTAAATGGTTCACCCTGAGCAGACAAGGATTGGGCAAAGCCATTTAACAAACAGAGCGTCAATACGTACAGGGAGGATTTATACATAGTGTTATAATTCAGGTCGAAAATACGTCTAAGTAATTCCTCTTGCAATAGGGAATTTTACACAACAGGTGCATAGTATTTGACGTTATCCATAGGGAAGATTTACTATTGGCAATGGTAAACCATTAATCTAATTTTAAAACCTGGAGTCAGACTATGTAGAAACAGAAACCGTATTCATGAAAACAACCATACCAAACTGTATCCATCCTTACCTGCTTGTTGTCCTGGTGGCTTTACTGCCGGGCTCCGTTCAGGTCATGGCCCAGAATATTGACTTTGGTAAAAGTTATATTAATGTGACCAAGGGGCTGAACGGCGGCACTGTTGAAACAGGGGATACATTGGAGATCAGGGCAACCTTTGTGGTACGCTCCGGCACTTATGACAGTTGCCGATACCAGGATGCCGTTCCTGCCGGCACCGTTTACATTCCAGGCACGGTCAGTGTACTGACCAATGAAGGAAAAATCTATAAACAGTTTACAGATGCATATGGAGATGACCAGGGCTGGATCACTGGATCAAATGTGACCATTAACCTGGGTTACAGGACCGGTGCTGCTCCGGCCACTGCCTTTCGCCGGGGACGGGTGGCTAATACCCATAAGCCTTCTTTTTATGGCAGTTCCTGTATCATGATCGCTTCATTCAGGGTCCGGGTAACGGCAGCCACCGGATCGAATATAAGTACCGGAGGAGGGAATATGACCTATAAACTGGGAGCTGCAGCTATTACCACATTCACTTTTCCTGCCAATACATTGCGCGTATATCCTAACTATGGCATTTGTTCCAATTCTATCGGCACCAATGCAATTGGAACAGAATTCAACGGGACTTTTGGAAGTGGCCAGCCCAGGAACCGCGGCACTTCCGGTAATGTGCCTGTTGGTTATACGTATAACTTTTTTGACCTGAATTCCCCGCAGGACTATTATTACGGTATTGCCAACAACACCTCCACCCGTTCTAATTATACCACTTCCAATAGCTGGGCCAAACCAGATAATACCAGTCCCACACACCGGGTGTTTACAGTATGGGATATTATTGGTGATCATACCGGTGCCTTGAATCCGGTACTGGGTAATCCGGCGGCTGATACGGTGGCCAATCCGAATGCGGGATATATGCTGGTGATCAATGCGGCTTACCGGATTGACTCCGCTTTTCAGCAAACGATTTCAGGTCTTTGTCCAAACACCTATTACGAGATCTCCTGCTGGATGCGGAATATCTGTTCCAAATGTGGTTGTGACTCAAATGGCAAAGGTGCTTCCAATTCATCCGGGCCACCCTATTATATACCCACCGGAACCGGCGATTCATCAGGTGTGGCGCCTAATCTTACTTTTGAAATTGACGGGGTCGATTATTATACATCCGGGAACCTGCTGTATAGCGGGCAATGGGTAAAAAAAGGATTTACCTTCCTGACCGGAGCGGCACAGACCAGTTTTACCCTGAAATTCTTTAACAATGCCCCGGGAGGTGGGGGCAATGACTGGGCGCTGGATGATATTTCCGTTTCCACCTGTTCGCCCAATATGAGTTACTCGCCTTCACTTACGCCAATTGTTTGTGACAGTAACATTCTCACGATATATGATACCGTACGGTCCTTCTTTAATAACTATACCTACTATAAATGGCAACGGAGTACGGATGGTGGCGCTAACTGGACGGATGTAACCGCCCCATCGGGTCCTGCCACTCCTGTGTGGAACGGTACTGCCTGGGAGTATGTGACTTCCTATACTGTTCCGGCATCTGAAACACTATTAACAAATAATGGTGACCTTTACCGGTTGGTAGTGGCCACTACCTCCGCCAATCTTTCCAATGCATTGTGCAATTTTACTGATGTTGCCAACATCATTACGATGAATGTGATTGATTGCGGGATCCCGCTCGCGGCACAACTATTATCCTTCAATGGGAAAAACAATAACGGACTGGCCGAACTACAATGGACTACAAGCGAGGAAGAAGAGGCCCTGCAGTTTATCATCGAAAAAAGTCAGGACGGTATTCACTTTTCAGAAATTGGCTCTGTCAACAGTCATCTGAATGATACCGGAGAAGAACAGACGTATAACTTTACAGATCCGTTGGCCCTTTCGGGTAAAACCTATTACCGCGTACGCATACAGAATCAACGCGGACAATCGATCTGGTCCAGAACTATTCAGCTGTCGAACCGGCAGGAGAAACTCAGTTTTGTTTCCGTTGTCAACCCCTTCTCCCATGAACTGCAGGTGGATATCGCTGCTTCAACGTACAGTAAATCCGAAGCCGAACTGATCGATGCCTCCGGTAAAATTGTCCGGCATAAAACAGTGGATCTTGCATCCGGCGTAACCCGGATCAAATTTGAAAACACCATGGGACTGGCACCTGGTATGTATTTTTTGCGCATCCGCAACCAGGATGGGTATATACAGAAAACTGTTTTAAAGACGAATCAGTAGTCGTCAGGAAACCTGCATTTTATCACTGATCTCACTGCTTGTTTCCACGGTAGGATTTGCATCCGCCGGTTCAGGCTTCTTGAAAAACCGTTTTTGGAAAATCAGCAAGGTGATCACCCCGATGGAGATAGAAGCATCCGCTATATTAAAAATGGGGCTGAAAAAAACAAAGCCATTTGTATCAATGATCGGGAAATAAAGCATATCCACCACACTCCCATGCAGGAAGGAAGAATAACCGTTGGATGAAAAGGCAGCCACTCCTGAATAACTGATGTAGTCATTCAACGCGGTATCGTAATGCAGCCCCTTATCAAAGATCATCCCGTAAAACATACTGTCAATCAGATTTCCCAGCGCACCGGCATAGATCAGTCCGGCACAGATTATAAACCCCTTACTGTACTTCTGTTTCACAATCTGTCCGAGGTACCAGGTTCCAAAGATCACCGCAGCCAGGCGGAAAAGGGTCAGGATCATTTTGCCGGTCTCATTTCCAAATTTCCAGCCCCATGCCATACCCGGATTTTCAATAAAATGAAGCCGGAACCAATCTGCCCCGAATACCCGCAGTACTTCTCCAGTGGGATGGGCCGTCTTGATCCAGATTTTCAGGGCCTGGTCAGCAATGATAATGAGTGCAATAAGGAGGGCAACTGATCTGAGTTTCAATGACAGAATTTTAAGGAGCAAATATAAGGAAAAGGAGTCGGGAGAGAGAAGTCGGGAGTCGGAAGTCGGGAGTCGGGAGTAAACAGCCCTTTCTATGAAGAATTATCGATGCATTAACAGGGTTATTCTTCAAAGTAAACCCTTTTTACTCTTTGAGATACCCCGGTGAGGATTTCATAGGGGATGGTATCTGCCCAGCGGGCCAGCTCAGTAACAGGGAGTTCTTTCCCGAATATAATCACTTCATCACCCTGACTGACCCCTGGAATGGCGGTCACATCCGCCATGAACATATCCATACAAACAGTACCTATGACCGGGGCCATTTTTCCATTGATCAGCACACTGCCCTTTCCATTACCTAACCGGCGGGGATAGCCATCTGCATAACCCAGCCGGATCGTGGCGATCAGCGAGGCTTTCTCTACTTTCCCTTTCCGGTTATAGCTGACAGAATCGCCGGGCTTCAGCCATTTCAGCTGTGCAATGGTTGACTTTAAAGTTGCCACCGTTTGCAAGTCCAACGTGGTGTTACCGGCGCTATCCACGCCATATAGGCCGATCCCCAGGCGTACCATGTCCAATTGAAGAGCAGGATGACGGATAGCAGCCGCAGAATTGGCAATATGAGACAAAAAAGAATATCCCAATGATTGCTGTAACGTTTTCACCGCCTGCTGGAAAAAGGCAAATTGCTGAAAAGTGAATTCGTCCTGACCGGGTTCTTCACTTGCTGCCAGGTGCGAAAAAACAGACTGCACTTTAAAGGAAGTAGTTTGGGCCAGGTAAGCGCCCAGCTCATTTATTTCTGCCACGGAAAACCCAAGCCGGTTCATCCCGGTTTCCACTTCAATATGCACGGGGTAATGCGTTAATCCTTCTTTCTGTAAAAAAAGGTCAAAGGCCTTCATCATCTCAAATGAATAGAGTTCCGGTTCGAGATGATATTCAATAATTGAATCAAATGCACGCTCTTCCGGATTCATCACCATCACGGGAAGGCTGATACCTGCCCGGCGCAACTCCACTCCTTCATCCGCATAAGCCACCCCCAGGTAGTCCACATGCTGATATTGAAGTATACCGGCTATTTCTGCACCGCCGCTGCCATAGGCAAAGGCCTTCACCATTGCCATCACTTTTGTCGCAGGCTGAAGAACAGCCTGGTAGGCTTTCAGGTTATGCACGATCGAATTGAGGTTGATCTCCATTACGGTCTGGTGCACTTTCTGCTCCAGCAGTTGCACCACTTGTTCAAACTGGAAAAGCCTCGCCCCTTTTACCAGGATCGCTTCTTCTTTAAAAGCACCGGACCGGAACTGCTGTAAGAATGCGGCAGTACCCGGGTAAAATTCGATAGTAAAGGGAAAGGGTTGTTTACGAAAGGCAGCTGAAATCCGGTCCCCGATGGCAATGAGCCGGCTCACTTCATGTTTCTGCAGCGCAGCAGCCACCTGGGCGTATAACTGCTCATCCGGGACTGCACTTTGTAAAAAATCGGAGAGGATCACGGTACGTTTTAAGCCTGGACTCTGTTTGACCAGGAAGTTCAGGGCGATCTCCAGCGAACTCAGGTCGGCACTGTAACTGTCATTGATCACACTGCATTGATTGATTCCTTTCTTCAGTTCCAGCCGCATGTCAACCGGGGTCAGCCCTTTCATCCGTTCGGAAATAACAGCAGGACTGTATCCCAGGAATAACAAGACACTCCAGCAAGTGACCGCATTGGCTATCGAAGCCTCATCAATAAATGGAATTTCAATGGAGATGGTTTCACCGGATTGCTTCGGGTCAGCAGCTTGAATCAGGCATGATTGCAGGTTGCGGGTAACAGACTGCACGCGGAGCGCCGGTACTTCGGTTGCTTCACGGAAGAGGATCCGTTTCTCCTTTTCCTTGGCTTCTCTGGAAGAAAATCCTTCGCTATGTGCATCGCCTATATTCGTAAAGACGCCGATGGTCGGACGGATCATCTGCTCCAGTCGTTCCATTTCACCCGGTCTGGATATACCCGCTTCAACGATGGCCAGCGTATGCTTCTCATTCATCAGCCAGAGACTCAGGGGCACGCCGATCTGCGAGTTATAACTGCGCGGACTACGGACGATATTATGTTCAGGTTGTAATAACTGGTACAACCATTCTTTGACAATCGTTTTCCCATTACTGCCGGTGATACCGATAACGGGAATCTGAAACTGACTGCGGTGAAAGGCAGCCAGTTGCTGCAGGGCTCCGAGCGTATCTTTCACCCGCAGAAAATTCGCATCGGGATATGCTGAATAGTCTGTTTCATGACTAATCACAAAATTTCTAACGCCATTCCTGTACAACGCAGGAATATAATCATGCCCATCACGGCGAAATCCTTCAAGGGCAAAGAAGAGTGAATGGGCCGGAACGATTATTTTTCTGGAGTCCAGTAACAGGTGGGAAATAACCGTGTTCTGTACCAGGCGGGTGTCCGCCCCAATTATACCCGTAATATCGCTGATCGTATATTGCACGTAATAAAATAAATCAGGAAACGCTGTTATCTTTCAGATCCGGCGGAACTCCCTTCCGGTTGATGAATATGGAGTAAAAAATGGACCCGCTGATACAAAGCATGATCACGCCAAGGGAGATAAACACCTGCACATTTTTACTGACCCATATATTGATCCATTTTTCGGCCAGCATTTTCACCCCGATAAAGACCAGTACAATGGCGATTCCCTGCTGCAGGTAATCAAATTTGGTGACGGCTCCCCTTAAAAGGAAAAACAGGGAACGAAGTCCGAGTACTGCAAAAATATTCGAGGTATAGATCACCAGTTTATCTCTTGAAATGCCCATCACCGCCGGAATGGAATCCAGGGCAAATACCAGGTCAATCGCGGCCAGCATAATCACGACTACAAAAAGCGTGGTATAGGCCGGCTTTCCTTTTTCCCGTACTACAAAACGGCCATCGCCGTCGTGCGGCACCAGGGGTAAAAATCGCTTCATGAACAAATACACTTTGCTTTCCTGCGGGTTAAATTCCTCTTCATCGCTGGCGGAAAACATTTTATAGCCTGTATAGACCAGGAAAACACCAAATACATAAAGAATCCAGTGGAAACGATCCACCAGGGCCACACCTACGGTGATAAAGATGATCCGGAATACAATGGCCATCAGGATACCGATCAGCAATACCCGGCCGTAATTTTTTTCTTTTACGGAAAAGGCTGAAAAAATCAGGATGAACACAAAAATATTATCAATACTGAGGCTCCATTCCATCAGGTAAGCACTGAGGTATTCGAGGGCCAGTCCCTGGCCTTTTTCTACCCAGACAAACACAAAAAAAGCAAGGGCCAGTCCCACCCAGAAAAAGGTCTGGTAGAGCGCCTGCTTGATCGTAACGGTCTGTCCCTTTTTGCTCAGCAAACCCAGGTCAAACACAAGGGCCAGTACCAGCACAATGCCAAAAACGAGATAAGTGATCTGATCTGCTGTCATGATATTCGGTTAATAAGTATGAGCGTTAAATCTATGCCGCGTATTTCCGTTTCCTGATCTGCTGATAGATCCAGCCGCAAAGGATCACTACTAATACAGGCAGGGCAATATTTACAAACTGCCAGGTGGATTTTTGTTCACTGACCCTGGGACCATCCAGCAGGCGTAATACAATATCTTTATTCCGGGTCTGGCTGATTTCCGGGTTATTGACCAGGTACTCCACACAATTGAGCAGGAAGTCGCGGTTAGCCACCGGAAGAAAGGTCTTGGCGTATGGGGTTTCTTTCAGGTATTCAGTATACGTATACTTATTCCATCCCATGGAAATCGGACCTGCATCAGGCAGTACGTCATTCAACACGATATCTCCATCTGCCACTACAATCATTTTATTGTCTGCGGATGCTGACTGAAAAGGCTGATTCACCTGGCTCAGACTATCCAGTATGTTTTTACCCAGTTTATTCCGGAAGAGTGAGGTGAATTTTCCTTCCAGTAAAACAGCAGCGGGAATGCCGTTGCGGTTGAATTTAATATCCTGTGGCACATTCTTATTCTCATTCAGACTGATCAGTGCCGGTGTACTGATGATTCTTGAATTAGGAGAGGTGACCAGCAAGGGCGTTTTTTTTATTCCGGCCACTTCTATGGTGTCGATGGAGTTGACAAAACGTCCGGCTACATAGCCAATATTTTTACTCACTTTGTTATCCGATGAAACCAGGAAGGGGAAATAATTCCAGTGAAGAAATTCCATCTGTGGGTTTTCTAACGTTCCACCCACCACTATCGGAATCAGGTCGCATTGCAGATCCATAATGAGATCGGTATTGATCCGCACCCCGTAACGGAAAAGCTGGTCGGTCAGGTTCAGGTCCCGATCATAAGCGATCGTTTCTCCTTTGGCTTTTCCCTGCAGACTGTCCTGCTCGGCAATGAGGTTATCGATAAACAACAACAACTTACCTCCACGCATCACATATTGATCCAGTTTCAGTTTTACTTCTTCTGAAAACCCTTTGGTTGGTTTCACGATCATCAGCACATCGGCTTCAGCAGGAATAGGGCGAGTCGTAATATCGATCGGACCAAAGCGGAAATCACGGGTCAGCGCCTGTTCAAGATCCATTACCCGGTAATCAACAGGTTCGCCATTTCCCACCGCATACGCAATCGCCGGCTTTTTATCTGTGGTGAGTTTATCCAGTGTCTTGGCAAACTGATATTCCAGTAAAGCCTCTGCACTGTTTATTTCATTCTGTGAAATATTGTTATTAGCACCGGGATAGAGGTTCACCAGCATTTCTTTCCCTTTGTAACGGAGTATGGCTACCGGGAAAATGATATTACTGCTTTCCCCCGCTTTTTTAACGACGGATAGGTTGATCGGTACAGCCCCCATTCGCACCAGTGTATCTCCCCAGGGTTTACCATTGGGCATTTCATCGGTTGGGTTAATGAACTGGTACAGTACTTTTGAACCGTTATGATCTTTCAGCAATTGCAGGAAATCCAGTGTGCTGCCGGCCAGTTTTTTAAAGCCTGCAGGAAACTCCCCTTCCAGGAATACATCTATCTGTACAGGTTCTTCGAGTCCGCCGAGTAATTTTTTGGTAGCCGCACTAAGCGTATATCTTTTCTCCTTGGTCAGATCCAAACGGCCATGTACCATGGTGCCCAGGTAATTAACTGCAAAAAGCACCAACAGCAGCAATACCCACCAGTATTTTGAGGCCATGATATGTCCTGTACGGTTTTTCATTTTATCGTTTCAGGAGGTTTCGGTTAGTAATGGCAAAGAACAGGAAGATCACGCTGCCGAAATAAACCAGGTCACGGGTATCGATCAGTCCGCGGCTGATACTGCGGTAGTGAAAATCAATTCCAATCATCTCCACATAATAATCAGGACCATTGGCCAGTGCCGGTATTTTACTGATGGCACTGAACCCGTAGTAGATGAGGGCACAGCCGATCAGTCCGGCGATAAAAGCCACTACGGCATTATTGGTAAAACTGCTGCAGCAGATACTGATGGCCGTAAATACCGCCGCCAGGAAAAAGAGGCCGATATAAGAACCGATGGTGGCCCCCATATCCAGGCCTTCCCCGGCACTTAAGCGTTGAATGGAGAAGATATAGATGAGGGTCGGCAGCAAGGCTATCAGCACCACGATCAGACTGCCCAGGTACTTTCCGGCAATGATCTGGGTCCGGGTCAGCGGCCGGGTCTGGAGGATCTCGTACGTGCCGGTTTTAAATTCCTCGGCAAAACTGCGCATGGTGATGGCGGGAATCAGTAACAGGAGAATCCAGGGTGCGAGTTGGAAAAAACGGTCCAGGGTGGCATAGCCAAAATCGAAAATATTGTCTTCAAACACAAAAAGCACGAGCCCATTGACCAGGAGGAAAACGATGATCGCGATGTAACCGGTGAGGCTACTGAAGAATTGACGGAGTTCTTTTTTACATACAGACCACATAGGCTTGGACAATGATGCAAAATACGGGTAATCTGCAATATTTCGGGCTTCGGGGAGCGGTTAGTTGATAAAAAATGGGGAGAATAACAGTCAAGTGAGTTTTAATAATGACGGATCAGAATAGTTCAACCCCTTCGGGGTTGTTGGGGGTCTTTGTATGACCGAACCCCGGGTTTCACCCGGGGTAGAGTGCAGGATTACCCCCACAACCCTAAAGGGGTTGAATACTTTTGTATAGCAGTGAAACTGCATTACTCCTGTCTTCCGGATTTCGTCTATAAAAAAAGGGGCTGCATTTGAAGCAACCCCTTTTCATTTATTTAAATTTTTTATTAAACCGCAAAACTCTCCCCGCAACCGCAGGTACGGCTGGCGTTGGGATTACTGAAATAGAATCCTTTGCCATTCAGGCCATCCGAAAAATCAAGCGTGGTATTGACCAGGTAAAGAAAACTCTTCAGATCGGTTACCACTTTTACCCCGTTGTCTTCAAATGACTGGTCCATTGGCTTTGTTTCGTTATCAAAGTCCAGTTTATAGCTCAGGCCGGAACAACCCCCGCCCACCACACTCACCCGGAGGAAATAGGAAGGGTCATCCCCTACACCGGCATCGGCGAGGAGCTGGGCGACTTTGGCCTTGGCTTTGTCGCTCACGTAAATAGCATTTTCGGTTGAGACGCTCATAAAATATAGTTGCGAGTTGTGAGTTGCGAGTTGCGAGTTAACAGCCTGTATTCGCTCGTAGCTCGCAACTCGTCACTCGTAACTTTCTTAGTGAATAACGCTTTCTTCAAACTTCAACTCCTCCAGCCCGTTTTTCTGGCGGTAATCATTGATCGCTGCCTTGATGGCGTCTTCGGCCAGTACGGAGCAGTGAATTTTTACCGGGGGCAGGTTCAGTTCTTCCACGATGGTCATGTTATCGATCTTCACGGCTTCTTCTACTGATTTCCCTTTGAGCCATTCGGTGGCCAGGGAGGAAGAGGCGATGGCCGATCCGCAACCAAAGGTCTTGAATTTGGCATCTTTGATAATACCGGTGGCATCATCCACTTCGATCTGGAGACGCATCACGTCGCCGCACTCCGGTGCGCCAACGAGACCGGTGCCTACATTGTTTTTACTTTTATCCAGGGTGCCCACATTTTTGGGGTTCTGGTAGTGATCGATTACTTTTTCGCTGTATGCCATTGGTTAATGTTTTTAAGTTAACAAGTTGAAAAGTTAACAAGTTGAAAAGTTGATGACGGGCCCTTGTTAACTTGTCAACCCGTCAACCTGCCTATGACGGCAGGCAGGCCTGTAAACTACCTAGTGGTGCGCCCACTCAATCGTGTTCAGGTCAATACCTTCTTTGAACATTTCCCAGAGCGGACTCATTTCCCTTAATTTATTGACCGTATTGGTTACTTGTTCAATCGTAAAATCAATCTGCTCTTCGGTGGTGAAGCGTCCCAGTCCGAAACGCAGGGAGCTATGCGCCAGGTCATCACCGAGTCCGAGGGCTTTCAGTACATAAGACGGTTCCAGGGAAGCCGAAGTACAGGCTGATCCTGAAGAAAGTGCGATATTCTTGTTAAAGCCCATCATGAGCCCCTCCCCTTCCACATACTTGAAAGAGATATTGGTAACATGGGGCAACTTATATTCTTTATCACCATTGAGGTAAGACTCTTCCACTTTCAACAGTTCTGTCTGCAGTTTATCCCGGAGTTTGCTGACCCTTGCCGTTTCTTCTTCCATTTCATTCAGGCAGATCTCACAGGCTTTACCAAATCCTACGATTCCCGGAACATTGAGTGTACCGCTGCGCATGCCGCGTTCATGTCCGCCCCCGTCGATCTGGGCCGTAACTTTTACGCGGGGATTTTTGCGGCGAACGTATAATGCACCCACCCCTTTCGGACCATACATTTTATGGGCAGTGAAAGCCATCAGGTCAATGCCATCTTTATTCACATCCACCGGAATTTTTCCGACGGCCTGTGTGGCATCGCTGAATACCAGTACGCCGTGTTTGCGGGCAATGGCACTGATTTCCTTCATCGGCATGATTGTGCCAATTTCATTATTGGCATACATGATGGCGATCAGGATGGTATTGGGTTTGATCGCGGCTTCCAGTTCTGCCAGGTCGATCAGTCCGTTGTCTTTTACTTTCAGGTAGGTCACTTCTCCGCCTTCCTTTTCGATATGCTTGCAGGTATCCAGCACCGCTTTATGTTCGATATTGCAGGTGATAATATGATTGCCCTTGCTGGCATACATTTCGAAAACGCCTTTGATCGCCAGGTTATCACCTTCAGTAGCGCCGGAAGTAAAGATGATTTCTTTAGGATCTGCACTGATCAGTTTGGCTACCTGTTCGCGGGCATAATCCACGGCTTCTTCCGCTGCCCACCCAAACGAGTGGTTACGGCTGGCCGCATTACCGAAATTATTGGTGAAATACGGGATCATGGCCTCCACTACACGGGGGTCGCAGGGCGTTGTGGCATTATGGTCGAGATAAATGGGAAATTGTAACATAGTAATTGTTGATCGTTGTTCGTTTCAATTAACACAAAATTACCTCAAAAGGTTCTAAATGAGAGCAGTAATTTGGGCAAAACCAGTGATTTTACCGATTTCGAAAAGACCTAATTTTACATTTATAACTCTCTATTATGCAAAAGATTGAACATATCGGCATTGCCGTAAAAAGCCTGGATGCCGCTATTCCGGTTTATGAGAAGCTGCTCAACAGCCCTTGTTATAAGACCGAAACCGTTGAAAGTGAAAAAGTAAACACCGCTTTTTTCCAGAATGGCCCCAATAAAGTGGAGTTGCTGGAAAGCAGTGACCCGGATGGAGTCATCGCCCGGTTTGTCGATAAAAAGGGCGAGGGACTTCATCATGTGGCTTTTGCGGTGGACGATATTGAAGCCGAGATGAAACGGTTACAGGGGGAAGGGTTTGTCCTGCTGAATGAAAAGCCCAAGGCCGGAGCAGATAATAAATGGGTTTGTTTTCTGCATCCCAAACACACGCACGGCGTGCTGATTGAATTGTGCAGCGAACGTAAATAAGCGGATGACAGGGAGCCTCATTTAAGCGCTCAGGGCCGCTGGCAGTTGCCGGCTTTCCTTGCAGGATGTTGTTTAGTTTTTCTTATCCATTTCCTGCTGGATGGCGCTGGGGCGTAATTTCATACCATACCTGGTGGCAAATTCACCCTGGGCATTGTGCAGCTGTTTTGCGAGTTGTTCTTCTTCTCTTTTTATTTTCTCAGTAATTTCCATGAGCTCATTGACACTTTCCTCCGATTGACCGGTGTCGCTCATACGCAGCTGCAGGATGCGCCGGTAATGTTCGTTAAACAGCGCTTTATAAAAGGTAAATGACCGGATGGCAGCATCCCGGAAGGCAGAGTCGGCCCGGAACGGGGGCATCCCCTTTAAATCGGCGATGACGGTGTCGGTATCAGCCGAATATTTATCAAGCAGGGAATAAGCGGTATCAGGATTTATTTCAATTTGCTTTCCTAATTCAATAATATTCCGGATGATCCGGGTCTGGCGGCCAATAATGTATTCATTGTAATCAGCGGGTGTCTTAAACAGGGTGCCGTCTTTCGCCCTGATCAGGTCTTTGCAGGCAACAAAAAAAGGGAGAAGTAACAAGAGCGTTACAGACCGGCGTGACACAAGCATAGTCGTGATTTTGGTGTGATTAATTAGCGGCAATCCGCTCATCTCCCCCGTCGCCAGCCGAATCTGCATTCACAATACCCAGTTTTTCAACGGCTACCTGGGCCGCTATCTGGGAAGCATCTTTCTTATTAAAAGCACGGCCCTCGGCAATATTTTTACCATCCAGCACTGCCGCCACTGTAAATAAACGCCGGCCATTTTCCAACCGTTCATTCAGTGTTTCAAATTCCAGCACACGTCCATTCTTATTGGCCCATCCATAGAGTTTGTTTTTGTGATTGATCTCGAGCATTTCGAGATCATCCATAAACATGTGCGGCAGGATAATATAATCAAGTACCCATTTGGCCGTCTTCTTATAACCCAGGTCCAGGTAGATGGCACCGACAAGGGCTTCCAGTGTATTCCCGAATATCTGACTCACTTTCAGGGAGCCATCCATTTTATTAAAGAGGGTGACTTTTTTTAGGCCCATCCGGAGCGCAATCTCATTCAATTGCTGGCGGTTAACCATTTTGCTCCGCATTTCAGTCAGGAAGCCTTCTTCCTTATACGGATAACGTTTAAACAGATAATCAGCGATCAGGGCGCTGAGGACGGCATCGCCGAGGTATTCCAGCCGTTCATTGTTTTCGTCCGCTCCTTCCCTGACAGATCGGTGTGTCAGTGCTGTCTTATACAATGAAACGTTGCCGGGCTTATAACCCAGCATATTCCTGAGTTCTTTTTTGAAAGAGGAACCTTCGTGTTTGGTAAAAAAGTTTTTAAAAAAATCCACGGTATTCAAGCTACGAATATTTGTCGAATCAGGCCGGATACTTTTTGACAATCACACAGGCGTTATGTCCGCCAAATCCAAACGTATTGCTCAGGGCTGCCCGCACGGGTCGTTGCTGTGCTTTATTAAATGTGAAATTAAGTTTCGGATCCAGTTCCGGGTCGTCGGTGAAGTGATTGATGGTAGGCGGTACAATATCATGCATAAGCGCCTTTATACTGGCTATTGCTTCGATCACGCCGGCGGCGCCCAGGCAATGTCCGGTCATAGACTTGGTGGCACTGATATTGAGTTTGTAGGCATGTTCACCAAACACTGCGGTAATGGCTTTTACTTCTGCACCGTCACCAATGGGAGTGGACGTGCCATGCGTATTGATATAATCGATCTCATCGGGCTGCATACCGGCTTCAGCCAGGGCCGCCAGCATAACATTGCGGGCGCCGAGTCCTTCCGGATGCGGAGCGGTAATATGATAGGCATCGGCGGTGGCGCCGCATCCGGCCACTTCACAATAAATTTTTGCGCCTCTGGCCAGGGCATGATCCAGGTCTTCCAGTACGAGCATACCGGCTGCTTCACCCATTACAAATCCGTCGCGGTCCTTATCATAAGGCCGGCTGGCTGTTTTGGGATCATCATTGCGTTCACTCATCGCCTTCATGGCATTGAATCCGCCTACACCTGCTTCGCTGATCACCGCTTCACTTCCGCCGGTTAATATTATATCTGCTTTCCCGAGACGAATCAGGTTGAATGCATCCATGATCGCGTTGGTACTGCTGGCGCAGGCGCTGACGACTGCGAAATTGGGTCCCCGCAGGTTATGCCGCATACTGATTTGTCCGGCGGCAATATCCAGGATCATTTTGGGAATGAAGAAAGGATTGAAACGGGGTGTACCATCTCCTTTTGCGAAATCAGTCACTTCGTGCTGGAAGGTGGTCAGTCCGCCGATACCACTGGCAAATACCACCCCGATACGGTCAGGGTTGATATTTTCTTTATTGAGTCCGGCATCCGTCATGGCCTGATCGCTAACCACCAGTGCAAACTGGGTGAAGCGGTCAATCTTACGGGCTTCTTTTTTATCCAGGAACTGGGTGGGTTCAAAGTTCTTTACTTCACAGGCGAACTTGGTCCGGAATTTTGAGGCATCAAACTGGGTGATCATATCGGCACCTGAGACACCGTTTATGAGACCTGTCCAGTAATCTTCAATAGTATTTCCCAATGGGGTGATGGCACCCATACCGGTAACGACAACTCTTTTCAGTTCCATATGGTGAAAGTAAAGCAGTT
>DAORKK010000021.1:28253-33511 GCA_035439525.1 Chitinophagaceae bacterium | reverse complement strand
TGTAATCCATACCGGGCTTTACCCGGACCAAACAGGTATAGAAAATTCACCCCGTTAAGATGTCCGAGTATTTCCTTGAAAAAAGACTTCCGCTGGTTATTTTGCCGGTGCTGGTTCTTTTCCTGATTATCCAGGAAAGCAGATCCGAAGCGGGCGTATACTTTCCCTTCACCGGCCATTCTCACTCTTGACTCCACATCAGAAATCAGTCCTTCCACTTTACCCACCGCGTCACCCTCCATGTGTACGATATAAGCAGTTTCCTGGTCAAGCCAGATACCGGCTTTGTGTTCCGGTGATTTTATCTTTTTCATACTGTTATTTTTTATTGTTTTAATTAATTCAATTCTAATAATCAGCAGCAATAGTGTGATAAAAAACCTCTTTTCCCGTTACAGTTTTTGTTGAACTCACGGGTAAAGCAAAAAAACCGGGGCCATCCTGACCCCGGTTCACGTATTCAATGCAATTCGCAGGATTAAACTGCCGCTTCGCGGATAAAAAACCGGTAAAAGCACATTAGTAAAGACGGAACACCCTTCTTCTTTAGTAACAATATGCCTGAGTACAGCATGGAAAACGCTGTCACCCAGGCTGCAATGCTCAGGTAAAGGGCTGTTTCCGGCGGCGGAATTGCATTCATAAGAATGATCCTTTTTCTTAAAGATAGCTCCACCGGCAACCCGGTATAAATGAGTTGCATCAAACCCGCAGGTGATTGAACTCATACGTAATTTTGCACTGGAAGACAATTCTTCTCTTTTACCAAATGAGCCGGATAAAAAAACTGATACATATGGGCTATACCAGCCGAAACCGGGTACAGATGGTACGGGGAGGACGGGATTTTTTTAGCCGGCTGAATGAACTGATCGAAGCAGCCAGTCATTCCATCCATCTGCAGTTCTATATCTTTCTTGATGATGAAACCGGCAGTGCCGTCATCCGTTCGCTGCAGTCTGCCGCTGCCCGGGGCGTGGCGGTCTATCTGCAACTGGATGCCTACTCTTCCCGGGAACTTTCTCAAAAATCAGTGGATGCTTTACGGGCTGCCGGGGTACAGGTGAAATGGTTTGAACCATTGTTTAAAAGCCGGCATTTTTATTTTGGGCGCAGGCTGCATCATAAAGTAGTAGTGGTGGATGGTTTCCGCACCCTGGTTGGCGGCATCAATATTTGCGACCGATATAATGATCTGCCCGGTGATCCTGCCTGGTTGGATATGGCCGTTTATTGTGAGGGCGAAGCGGCTTATATCACCTACCTGATCTGCCGCCGCATGTGGCAGGATCGGATTAGTCAGCCTGTCCTGCCCTGGAAGGACATTGAACCAGCATGTGATGCCATACCGGAAAAGGAACGGAATGAAGTGAGGGTGCGACAGAATGACTGGGTAAAACGAAAGGTACAGATCTGGAGCTCCTACCTGGAAGCCTTCAACCGGTCAGAAAAAGAACTGACGATCATGTGCAGTTATTTTATTCCCGGTATCCTGTACCGGCGCAAACTGGCACAGGCCGTAAAGAAAGGCGTTAAGGTGAAAGTAATTCTCGCCGGTATTTCGGATATTAAAATGGCCAAACATGCGGAGCGTTTCCTGTACGACTGGATGCTGAAAAACAAAATTTCCATCTTTGAATACCAGGAAACCGTACTGCATGCAAAAGTTGCCACTTATGACGGTAGCTGGACCACGGTTGGGTCTTACAATGTAAATAATATCAGCGCCTATGCCAGTCTTGAATTAAACCTCGACATCCGTAACAATGATTTTGCCACCGCTACCAGTGCCATGATGGAAAACATCATCAGGAATCATTGTATAGAAATCACCAGGGAGAATTACCTCAATAAAGTAAATATTTTCGAGCGGTTCTGGCAGCGGATCAGTTATGGTTTCTTTAATACCGTGCTCAAACTATTTACATTCTATTTTAAACAGGAATAATCACTCCCCTTTGATCCGATGGAGTAAGGAAGTAAAAGCGGAACGATCCCATCCGGCAAACCGTCCCCGTTGCACGATCATTTTATTCTCATCCGGATGTTGCAGGTAATAATAAAAAACAAAAGGAGTACCGGATTTACGCCAGCCGATTTGTTCACCAAACCGGATATCGTTAAACAATAATGTATCATTCCGGTTCTCCACGGTATAGTATCCTTTGGAAAAACGGATAAGATGCTGAAGATCCTCATGATCCGCCACCGGCTGCAGCAGTGATTTTTGCTGAGCCACATAATGAAAACGGATACTGTCATTTTTATCAAAAACCGAGCGGTACCCGATATGAAATCCGGAATCAGAAGCTGCCACTACATACCAGAGCCAGTTATTCAGGGGCGTGGGCGTGGTGAAATAACGGGTATAGGGAACCTGCTGGCGGGCCATGATCTCCCTGACCTCTGTATCAATCTTCGCTTTATTCAATCCGCAGTACAACAGGTATATACAGCAGGCAATCATTGCGGATCGCGCCCAGAATAATCGTAACCTGTACTTCCGTCTGCTCAGCAGTAAAACCAGCAAACTGATCCCCGGCCAGATAGAGAAGAACGGATCCGCAACATAGATCCAGTTATACGAAATACGGTGATGACTGAATGGCTCAAACCATCCTGCTCCATACACATTCATACCATCGATCAGTAAATGGATGAGAATCTGGGAGCCGAAGAAGAACAGCCACTTCTTAAATGTAATATTATGCGGGCGGTGCCACCGGTCCGCCGCAAAGGCTAACAAGGGGGTGATCAGGATAGCAAAAAGAAAAGAATGGGTAAAGCCCCGGTGGGCCAGCAAATTTTCGGAAGTACTGCTCCAGGCTGTGGCAATAAAATCAATATCCGGAATACTCTGGGCCACAATTCCCCACAACAGGGCTTTCTTTCCCAGCTTTTTTCCGGCGAAGACCTCACCCAGGCAGGCCCCTATGGCAATATGCGTAAGGGAATCCATATGGAATTACCACAATCTATTAAAAGTCCAGGCAGGATTGTATGATTTTCTTCCATTCCGGGCTTTTTAATTTTTCCTCGGTGAGCTCCTCCGCCACCGTTGAAGAATCCGGGTATTTCACTTCCACCTTATAGAGCATGCACTCACAATAGTTCTTAGCCTTTTCATCGCCCAATCCCTCTTTGGCCGCATTGATGCAATCCGTCAGAAAATCAGTCCGGTCTTTAGTGGACCAGTATCCCTGTAAGCAGGCCTGAATTTCTTTCTGCCATTCAGGAGATTGCAGTTTGTCCTCCGTTATTGCAGCCGCTTCTTCGATGGTGGGATACTGCTCTTCCATCCTGAACACCATACAATAACAATAGAAGCGGGCCGTATCCACACTCATCCCCTTCTGTGCTGCTTTTATACACTCGGAAATAAAACCATATCGTTCAGACGATGGCCAGCCTTTCTTTTCACCGGTTTGAGCCGCTAGTTGAATACTGACGAGGGTGATAAAAAACAAGCTGAGTAAGACATACTTTTTCATACTGTAAGATATTCAAGTGGTCACTGTAAAACAAATAAAGTCACCAGCGGCGTAACTGCGGCTTATAAAATACCCACTCCGGGGTATAAATCGTATCGCTCTGGGGTATAAAGTACCAGGGTGAGGCTTCCTGTTTTAACGGATTCACTAATAAATGGATGTCCTGTGCCGGCTGATATCCCTGGACCAGGTTAAAAATTTTTTCCCCTTTTTTATTTACCGCTATGTCAGCCACCATTACCGCATGTCCAGGAAACCCGCCCCGGATTAAAACATCACCGGGTTCAAGGGTTGAAAAATCAGGCACCGGTGTCAGTTGCTTTTCCAATGAAGCCGAGCCGCACCAGCCAAACACATTGTTCAGGTACCGCTCAAACGCCTCCCGGTTGCTGCTGTTTTTCCAGGCATATTCACGACCTTCAAAATCAGTGAACCGAATGTCATTATATCGCTGTCGGGAAAAAAGATATTCCGCTCTGAGCCGCATCAGCACATCCGCACATTGCTGAAGATCCGTGGTACTGCGGGACATTTCCAGTACCGCATACTGGGCATGCTGATTCTTCTTCAACTGTCCGTTAAATAAATAAACCCTCTTATCGGGTTTCAGCGCCAGCTCTCTTAACCAGTTGGCAAACGAACCGGAAGCATATGCCGGTCGGGTAAATCCTTCGGGTAAACGGATATTGCCGATGGTACCCGGTCGGGTCTCGTAACCCTTCACCGGAGTCTGCGGGTTTATAGCCGGATCCGGCTGATGACAGGACATTAAAAAAGTGAAGATGAACTGAAAATACAGGTATTTCATTCCTAACAGATGAACCTGATCCCAGTTTCCATAATAAAAAAGCCCCGTGTTTTTCAACACGGGGCTTACCGAACATGAATTGTATTTTATTCACGTATAAATTTCTCCTGGCTGATCAGCTGCCCTTCTGCACTGCTCACCCGGAGCAGATACATCCCGCTTTTCAGTTTGCTAACATCCAGGGTCAACGCATTATCCATGGCATTGAGCCGCATAACCTGTTGTCCGCTGATATTGTAAATCTCCACCACTTTCTGTTTATCGTAGTTGGCGACATACAGGGTCAGCTGCTGACGAACCGGATTCGGGAACAGGGCCAGTACCGGCTTTTCATTAAGAGGATCCATGATTCCTCCTTCCGGAGAAGAAGCGGTACCCAGCGCCACCCTTAAGGTATAACAGTTCGTAGCATTAAAGGCACTGCTGTTATTGCCATTTACCCTGACAAAATAAGTACCTGCTGTATAGGTACGGGAAATAGTCTCCGTATTCGTTCCGTTACGGGTTGAGGAAGCCAGCAGCGTGGTTCCATTACTGCTGTATAAACGGATATTATAATTGGCCGGCAAAGTGGTTAGCGTAATCGTAGCCGTGCCACCCGTTGTAATAACAAAACGATAGTAATCATTGTCGCCGCTCGGATTAATCAGCCCTTTTACATCGGTATTAAAAGGTATAGTGGCCGCTCCACTGGCTGTACCATTGGTGGACACATCATAAGGTCCGGGACAGGTAACGGCAGCTGTCGTGGTAAACTGCGCCTGTGTATATGTACCGGTGGCCCCTGTACAATTGGCACGGACTCTCCAGTCATACAAAGTACCGGCAGACAATCCGCTCAGATTAACTGAAGTGGAGGTTGTACCGGTAGCGGCATTGATCCAGGTAGCCGAGGCAATTGCTTTATAATCCACATCATAATTAAGTGCCCCACTCAATGCAGTCCAGCTGACCGTAGC